>CAYSRK010000284.1:0-5927 GCA_964433385.1 uncultured Spirochaetales bacterium | reverse complement strand
GTTCGGTCGTTGTCCCCGCCTCGCTGTCGAGCAGCGTCGTGCAGGTTCGTATCGGACTTGCGGAATCGACCCATACCAGCGCAATCCCCTCCTCCTCCGCCATGGAGCGGAACAGCTCCCTGCTCTCACCCCCGAGATGGGTCAGGTGCAGAACCCTGCATCCGAGCTGCTTCAAGACCCGCGCTGCATTCACACCCTTGCCCGAGACACTGAAGTAGTGCTCACTGCTGCGGTTTACCTCATTTATCCTCAGCCGGTTCAGCACGAGGGTTCTCTGAAAGGTGGGATTGAGACATACAACGAGAAAGCGGGCTGCATTCATCACATTTCTTCGGTACTGAGGTCGAGAACTATGCGGGTATGGACCGGTCTGATCTGCCGGTAGGCAACTCCGGCCTGATCGAGCATCATCTTCGAGGCGCGGACCACATCAGTATCGGCGTACTTATCTGATAGATACATGATCGTCCGGATACCGGACTGAATAATAGCCTTCGCACACTCGTTGCACGGAAACAGCGCCACATAGATTGTGCATCCGTTCAGGTCCCGTGAAATACTGTTGAGAATGGCGTTGAGCTCAGCGTGACATACAAACGGATATTTGGTTTCAAGGAACGGCCCTTCGCGGTCCCAGGGGAGCACGTCGTCATCACATCCTTTCGGAAACCCGTTGTAGCCGACACCGACAATCTTTCTGTCCTGATTGACGATGCAGGCGCCGACCTGGGTCGAGGGATCCTTGCTGCGCTGCGCGGAAAGCAGCGCAATCCCCATAAAGTACTCGTCCCATCCGATATACCCTTCCCGTTTGCCCATCAGAGGACCTCCCTTGTCTTGTCAGCCCGGCCTCTCCGTCAGCCTCCCGAGATCACCGGAATAATCGCCAGCAGGATCCCTGCAGCCACTGCAGAACCGATAACCCCAGCAACGTTCGGCCCCATCGCGTGCATAAGGAGGAAGTTGTGCGGATTCTCCTCCTGACCGACTTTATTCGCTACCCGCGCAGCCATCGGAACAGCTGAGACACCGGCAGAACCGATAAGGGGGTTGATCTGATCGTGCGGGGAGAGTTTGTTCATCAGCTTGGCCAGCAGTACTCCCGTCATGGTGCCGACGCTGAAGGCTACCAGCCCGAGCAGCAGGATTCCGAGGGTCTCCAGCTTGAGAAACTGGTCAGCCTGCATTTTCGAACCGACGGAGAGACCGAGGAATATCGTCACGGTATTGATCAGGGCATTCTGCATCGTGTCCGAGAGACGGTTGGTGACGCCCGACTCCCTGGCGAGGTTTCCGAACATCAGCGCCCCGATCAGGGGGGTTGCCGACGGCAGCAGGATAATGCAGACAATCAGCACTGCGATGGGAAAGAGGATTTTCTCAAGCTGGGTGACATGGCGCAGCTGCTGCATCTTGATCCTGCGTTCCTCCTTCGTGGTAAAAAGGCGCATGATCGGCGGCTGAATGATGGGCACCAGCGCCATATAGGAGTAGGCAGCAACAGCAATCGGTCCCAGCAGCTCCGGAGAGAGCCGGCTGGTGACATAGATGGCGGTCGGTCCGTCAGCTCCTCCGATGATGCCGATCGAACCGGCGTCAAAAAGATCAAAATTGATCCACGGTGTCAGTCCGAGGGCCAGGGCGCCTAAGAGCGCGAGAAATATACCGAACTGAGCGGCAGCTCCTAGCAGCAGCGTCTTGGGGTTGGCGATCAGCGGCCCGAAATCGGTCATCGCTCCGACCCCCATGAAGATAAGGAGGGGGAAGAGACCGGTCTCGACACCCGTCTTGTAGAGTATCCCGATAAACCCGTTCTCAGCGTAGTTTGCAATCTCGGCAAGAGGTATGTTGGCAAGGATCGCCCCGAAACCGATAGGGATCAGCAGCAGGGGTTCGAACTTCTTCTTTATGGCCAGATAGAGCAGGACCAGTCCTACCGCTATCATGACCAGCTGACCCCAGGTGAAATTCACCACACCGGTTGAGCGCCAGAATTCATTCAATGCATTACCTAAATTCATGTGTACGACTCCTTATCGGTGCGGTCAGCTTATAACGGCCAGAAGGTCCCCGGCTCGTTTCTGTTCTCCCTGGTTTACATTGATTGAGGCTACGGTACCCGCGCAGGGGGAGTAGATCTCCGTCTCCATCTTCATAGCCTCCATCACCAGAACCAGCTCCCCGTCGGCTACGGTCTCCCCTACGTTTTTCTCAATACGCAGGATCAGACCAGGCATCGGGGCAGTGATCTCGGTACCGAGACCCGCTGAGGGTGCCGGAGCGGAGGCAGGCTGCGGAGAGGCTGCAGGGATCGGGGCAGCATTGACTGCCGCCGGCTGAGAAACAGGAGCCGCGGGCTGAGGCGCCGCAGCTGGGGCAGAACCGGAGCCGATAACAGCCAGGAGGTCTCCAGCCTTCTTCTGGTCACCCTGCAGGACGTTGACGGATTTGATGACACCGTCACACGGGGCGAATATCTCAGTCTCCATCTTCATGGCTTCCATGACCATGATAAGCTCCCCATCCTGGACCGCATCACCCTCCTGTTTGACCAGGCGGAGTATCAGACCGGGCATCGGAGCGTATACATCAACCTCGGGACCTCCTCCGGCTGCCGGGGTCGGGGTCGGGGCAGATTGAGCCGGGGCCTGCTTCATAAGAGCCTCGTCTATGCCCTCCTTCACATCAAGGGTGTAGGAGACGCCGTTTACTACAGCGGAACTGCCCTCAAACTTGACCGCGTAGGGAGTATTATTCACCATGACCGTATAGGCATCTGCCGCTGCCTTGGCAGGGGCGGCTGCGGGAGCCTGAGCCTGGGCGGCAGGCTCCTTCTTGCGGACGTTGGTCTTTGCCTCCCCTTTCAGGTACTGGATGCCCTTCTCCTTACAGGCGGCGGCTATGAAGATATGCTCATCGGTAACCGGCAGATTTTCCTTCTCAAGCATCGCTTTGGCGGCTGCAGCACCCTTGGTGGGGTCGGCATCGTTGATATCGACAACCAGCTCCGTTGTCGGCTCCTTGCCGAGCTGTTCCTGGGCCTGCTTCACCACCTCCGGGTCCGGCGGAAGCGGAGTCTTGCCGAAATATCCAAGGACCATCTTTCCGTATCCTTCAGCGATCTTCTTCCAGGGACCGAACATGACATTGTTGAAAGCCTGCTGAAAGTAGAACTGGGAGACCGGCGTCACCGAAGTCCCGAAACCGCCGCGCTCAATCGCCTCTGCCATTGCCATGGTAATTTCGTGGTAGCGGTCCATCAGATCATTGTCCCTGAGCATCTGGGTATTGGCGGTCAGTGCGCCGCCGGGCAGCGGGGAGAAGGGAATAAGCGGATTTACCATAGTTGCCTCAGGGGGCAGGAAGTAGTCAGCCATGCATTCCTTGAACACTTCCTCCGCTTCCATAATCTTGTCGATGTCAATCCCGAGGTCATACTGTGTCCCCCGGAGGGCATGCCACATGGTGATGACATCCGGCTGACAGGTTCCCCCCGACACGGGAGCAAGGGAGAGGTCAATCTGGTCCGCACCTGCATCGAGGGCGGAAACGTACTGCTGTATCGAGACGCCGGCTGTCTCATGGGAGTGGAACACGATCTTCCTGTCCTTGCCGAGAAGCTTCCTTGCCCGCTTCACGGTATCATAGACCACCTTCGGGGTCGATGTGCCTGAGGCATCTTTGAAACAGACCGAATCAAAGGTGATCCCCGCCTCAAGAATCTTTTTCAGGGTAGCTTCGTAGAAATCGGGATCGTGAGCCCCCTCAGCTCCGGGCGGCAGCGCCATCATGGTCACGCAGACTTCGTGCTTGAGTCCCGCGTCAACAATACACTGCCCCGAATAGATGAGGTTATTGACGTCGTTGAGCGCGTCAAAGTTTCGTATGGTGGTGATACCGTGTTTTTTAAAGAGCTTCGCGTGGAGATTGATGATATCGCGGGGCTGTGAATCGAGACCGACCACGTTTACCCCCCGGGCGAGAGTCTGCAGATTCGCATCAGGACCGGCGGCAGCCCGGAACTGATCCATCATGTCGAATGCATCTTCGTTGCTGTAGAAGTAGAGCGACTGAAATCTGGCTCCGCCTCCGGCTTCAAAGTGTGATATCCCGGCTGCAGAAGCAGCCTCTACTGCCGGAAGAAAGTCCTTGGTAAATACTCTTGCCCCATACACGGACTGAAACCCGTCACGAAATGCTGTCACCATAAACTCAACGCGCTTTTTCATACACTCTCCTATGACTGTTTGTTTGTTCCGCCTGCAGATTCGGATATCCCGCGTTCCCGGCAGGCTCATCCCGGCACAAGAGTCGGCTACCGGCTCCGCATGCGTACCGCAGCCGCTATTGCGGCAGCTATCTCACGCTCCGAACCGGCCCGCTCTCCTGCCGCCGCCTGTACCCCGGCAGCCGGGTGAGCTGCCTGCGCGGCGAGTTTCGGGGGGGGTGTTTTTTCCGGAAAATACTTTAACACGACGCCTGACAGTAATTTGGTTACAAATATGAGTATAACCAGAAATGTGAATACCACTGCCATTCCGATGACCATAAGGGTCAGTCCCTGCTGCATGATAGGCACTTCTCGCTCCTTCAGTGTTCTCTCTATCCGTTGTGACAACGCACCTTGAAGACTGGCGGGAGTCTCACTGTAAGCTCCCGCAAGAACTGTACTGTCAACAAGATACTGCCCGTTTCCCTGAATTGTCCGTCTCCCTACTATACTGGTTCTCCGACAATCTTTCAACCGTAAAGATTCGGGTCTTATGAAAAATATCAGAATATCATACATAGTCAAACACACCCGCATTTCATTGACACCGGTGCTTGCCGCCTGCTACCATGCTCCGGAGGATATCCCATGGTTCAACAGCTGACAAAACCGCCCGAACGCCCCGTAACAGTCATCTACCGCACCTCAGCTCACGCTTCGCTGCGGGACCTGACCCTTGAGCTGCTTGAGACGGCGGAACTCGAGAAGTATCTGCCGACCGAACGTGATGCGGCCGTAGGGCTCAAGCCCAACCTGGTAGCCGCACGGCCGGCAGAAGGCGGCGCAACCACCCATCCCCAGATCGTCGAAGGGCTGATCATCTATCTGCAGGGCCGCGGCTTCCGTCGCCTGACGATTCTCGAGGGCTCCTGGACCGGAGCCGATACCGACGATGCCTACACCCGCTGCGGGTACCGCAGTCTGGCCCGCACGTACGGGGGGGAACTGATCAATACCCAGAAGGATCGGACAGTAACGCGGGAGATTGAAGGATTTCAGGTAAAGCTCTGCCGCTCCCTTACCGAGATGGATTTCCTTATCAATCTGCCGGTACTCAAAGGCCACTGCCAGACCCGCTATACCGGGGCATTAAAGAACCTCAAGGGATGTATTCCCGATGATGAGAAACGACGGTTTCACTCGCTCGGGCTCCATGAGCCGATTGCCCGGCTCAACCAGCTGCTCGTCCAGAACTGCATTCTCATGGACGGAATCTGCGGGGACCCGACGTATGAGGAGGGAGGAAACCCCTCACAGCTCAACCGGCTGCTCTTCGCCTTTGACCCGGTCAAGCTCGACAGTTATGCCGCAGGGTGCATCGGGGTCGACTGGCATACTGTTGATTACATCCGCAGGGCAGCGAAACTGGGCATCGGCAGACCATACCGCCCTTACGGCAGCGATCTTCTTGAAATTAACCGGCCCGAGAACCCCGGCGTCACAGAACAGGACCCTGAAGTTGAGCGGCTGCGGGGGCTGATTGATGAACGCGGCGCCTGTTCCTCCTGTTTCGCCTCCCTCATAGAGGCCTTGAAACGGGGAGCCCTGCCCCAGGGACTCTCCTATGCTGTCGGGCGTTCATTCAGACATAAGGTCGAACTGCAGAGCGTCGAACCGGAGACTATCGGATTCGGTTCCTGCACAGCAGCCCTTCCCC
>CAYSRK010000283.1:0-1512 GCA_964433385.1 uncultured Spirochaetales bacterium | reverse complement strand
GGGCTGCCAGCAGATGGCGCTCGGTCACGCTCCCCCCCTCAGGGACTCGTGTCAGCGGCAGCACATCCGTATCGTAATCAACCCGCGCCTCATCGAGTCCTGCGGTCTGCAGGTTCATCGCCTCGGTCATGGCCCGGCTGCGGGCCCCGCGCGCCCGGTTGATCGGCTTGAGAAATTTCCGGCAGGCATCGTAGCTCGCAGGCGGCACTCCATGCACGCACATATACGCCGCCGACGGGGTATCAGGGTTGTTGATCATGCGCCCGGCAAGCTGCGTGCCGCCGAAACTGCAGCGCAGCTCGAACCCGACGGTAGCTGCAATCCCGACAGCGGCGGCAGCCCGTCTCATTTCAGAGGCGGCGCCGATGCTGTCGTGGTCCATGCTGCCGACAATCTGCAGGCCGGCCTCCCAAGCGGTAAAGGCGGCCATAGCCGGTTCATAGGGACTGAAGGAGTAGGTAGTATGGACATGGTTGTTCACCTCATCCACGGGACTGCGCTTAAGGGTTCCCTCCTCAGCAGCCCTTCCCGCCTCATCGGCTGCCGTCATCCTGACCGGGTAATCGGGACTGTTCATCCGCCTTCTCAGCTCTACGCGGTCAGCTTCCGTGTACAGCTCCTTCACTTCAGACTCCCAGCCTGCTGGTACGGTAAAACTCGCCGTCGCTCTGCAGGGTCTCAGCCATATGGCCCGGAAGCGGCAGTATATGCTCGTGAACCGCATCAAGCAGCCAGTGCGGCTGCGGAAAGAAAAACTCCTCCATCTCGGCCGGCGGGGTTATCCAGTTGCGCGAACCGACGACCACCGGGGGAGCGTCAAGATCATCGAAGGCAAGTCTGCCCAGATGGGAGGCTACGGTGTGAAGGAATGATCCCCGTTCACTCGCATCGGAGGCGAGCAGCACCCGGCCGGTCTTCCTGACCGATTCAGCCAGCGGTTCGTAGTTCAGCGGATTGAGGAACCGCAGGTCGATAACCTCAGCCTCTATACCCCAGCGGCTTGAGAGCGTTTCCGCCGCAGCCATCGCCTCGTAGAGCGTCGCCCCGATGGTGATGATCGTGAGATCCCGTCCGCTGCGCCTTACAGCCGGTTCTCCCTCGGCAACGGTGTACCACCCCTCGGGGACGCCCCCGGATTCAAACTGCTCCCCGATGCCGTAGAGCTTCTGGCTCTCGAAAAAGACGACCGGATCGGTGCCCTGAAGTGCAAGGTTGAGCATTCCCTTGGCGTCAAAGGGCGTTGCAGGGAACATTACCTTCAGGCCGGGGATATGGCCGGTTATGCCGCTCCAGTCCTGTGAGTGCTGAGCCCCGTACTTGTTACCGACCGATACCCGCAGCACGAGCGGCATCTTGAGCACGCCGGCGCTCATGGCCTGCCACTTCGGCATCTGGTTGAAAATTTCATCTCCGGCACGGCCCATGAAGTCGCAGTACATCAGCTCAACAACCGCCCGTCCTCCTGCCATAGCGTAGCCTACACCGCTGCCGACAATAGAGGCTTCCGATATG
>CAYSRK010000282.1:0-3408 GCA_964433385.1 uncultured Spirochaetales bacterium | reverse complement strand
CGCTGAGACGCTTGCTGCTTCCCTTATCGAGGGAGACTTCGGATCACCATCTGCGGCAGTCTGCGGGGAGTTTGATATCCTGATCGATATCAGGGTGCTTCAGGAGAAGTGATGACAGCGGTACGGCGGCGAAGTAGACAGGCGGACCTCGGGCTGATACTTGCCTTTACGGCACTGCTGGCAGGCTGCGCCCACACCTCTCCATTCACTGAGGAGCCGTACTTTGCCGCTGTGGGAAAGGAGCAGGAGTTTATTCTTACCGTTGACACGCGCAAAGCGGGTGATCTTTCACAGCCGCTGCTCATGCTGGTTCCCGGTGCGCAGGATAATCAGGACCTGTATGATCGGCTCTCCCGCATAACCGTGGCAACTTCGCTGCCGGTCATGCAGGAGGACGGCACCTATTCCGATACGGAGCCCGAGCTGTACGGAGCTGTGGAGGGGAATCTCTCAATGCCGCTGCTGCGCTCCTATCTGAGCGCAGCGCCGGGCTGGAGGAAGGAGTTCAGTGAGGGCCATACCGTCTGGAGCAATGACGGCTACGGGTTGGAGGTTGCCGTTCCGGAGAACGGGATAGCACTCTTTTCTACCCTCAGCATAGAACAGCCGCTCACCGGCACCTACAGCGAGCGGGAGCTCTTTATACCGCTCGAGGCGGCAGAGAAGATGGCCGAAGGTATTGCCGGGATGTACGTTCAGTCACCGCGCTATCTTTTCTCGCTTTTTGAGGATATCATCCCCTATTCACTGCTGGTAAGCATAGATTCGATCTGGCTTTCCATTGATGAAGCGCAGGAGGGATACACCCTCTACGGCATGGTTAAGACGACGCAGAAGGCAGCTACGACGGTGATCAGCCTGACGCTGAAGAAAAAGTACCTGGAACGTATCAGGGCTCTTGAGACCAGGCCGGAGAATTGGATGGAATCCATCGTCGTGGACGACGAACAGAATATTCTGATACAGCATGTTGCCGTCGGTCAAGATGAACTGACGCAGCTGCTTGCGAATTTGACACACACTATGATTCAGGAGTAAACGATGCCGACCTATGAGTACCGCTGTGACGCATGCGGGTATACATTTGAACTGTTCCAGGGGATTCATGACGAGCCGGAGACAGTATGCAGCCGCTGCGGCGCACCCGTGCGCCGGATTATTTCGGGAGGGGCGGGAGTAATCTTCAAAGGCAGCGGATTCTATGTTACCGACAGCAGAAAAGCTTCTGCGGGAGGGAAGGAGAAACAGCCGACACCACCCGAGAAGAAGCCTGCAGAGAGTGTCGCACAACCCGCGGCAGCAAAGAAAGAACCGGCTGCTTCCTCCTAAGCAAACCCCCTTTCCGCTTAATCGAGAGGCATTTTGCCGTTCGCTGTCGTCTTCTCAACCGCATCTTCGATAAGAGAATCCAGCTTGAAGCTGTGAAACCGTCTGGTCATCTCCTTCTTGTCTGGTTTGGTAATCGGATGCTCAGCAGAGAAGACTGCACAGCAGTCATCATAGGGGAGGATGGAAGTTTCGTAGGTTCCTATGGATACGGCCGCGGCGGTTATCTGCTCCTTATCGAGTCCAATAAGCGGGCGCAGCACTATTCTCGTTGAGGCGCTTTCGGTAAAGGTAAGGCTTTCCACCGTCTGACTCGCCACCTGGCTGAGAGACTCGCCGGTTATAAGGGCCTGGGCGCTTGTGCGCCCTGCGACGGCATCGGCGATGCGGATCATGGCATAGCGCATTATCAGCACCCGTTCTTCAGGATCACACGCTCTGTTAATTGCCAGCTGGACTTCAGTAAAGGGAACCACGTAGAGAGAAAGCCCGGGAATGAAATCCGACAGACGTGCCGCAATGCTCTTCACCTTATTCAGCGCTTCATCGGAAGTGTAGGGGTAGGTGTGAAAGTAGAGTGCATCGAGCTGCATGCCGCGAACGGCCATCCGGTAGCCGGCAACAGGCGAGTCTATTCCGCCGGAGAGCAGCAGCAGTCCTTTTCCGGAAGTCCCCACGGGAAGCCCGCCTATGCCCTTCATCGATGAAACGTATACGTATGCCCGGTTTCTGATTTCCACGTTGATCTGAAGCTCGGGTTTTCTGACTTGAACCTGAGCCCGCGGATATTCTGCAGTGACTGCGTCGCCTACCGCACAGCATATTTCATAGGAGGTGAGGGGAAAACTTTTATCAGCTCTCCTCGCCTCAACCTTGAAGGTGGTGTCCCGTTCGAAGCTTCCGCTTTCTCTCAGCGCCTCAAGCACTGCGGAAATGACCGCATCTATCGACTTCTCTGCAGAAAAGGCTCTGGCGTAGCCGGTCAGTCCGGCAGTAGCGGCGAGCAGGGCTTCAACCCGTTGGGGGGGGCAGTCTGGGGTGACGCGCAGAAACATCCGTCCCATCTGGGTGACAAACTGCGGTGAACAGTCTGAGAGCCGGCTGCGGATATTGTCGCGCAGCTGTTTCTCATAGAGACCGCGGTTATCACCTTTGAGGATAAGTTCTCCGATTTTCAGCAGATACAGCTGTTCCTGACCGTTCATATCCCCTGATACTAGCCTTTTCCCAGTGTTTTGTGTAGTAGAGTCACTTCCCGTTCGAGGCAGAGGCAGAACCGGTCAATATCCTCCTCGGCGGTCTCATCTCCGGTTGATACCCGCAGCGCTGCAGAAGCCTGCGCACTGCTCAGGCCCATGGAGGTAAGGACCCGCTCCCTTTTTTTCTTCTGCCGGGAGGAGCAGGCTGAGCCGACGGAGACGGAAAATCCATTGTCATCGAGGACACGGGCTGTCACTTCAGCAGGGATTGAGCCGCAGGAGAATGCGGTAATGAAGGGAGACTGGGGAATTTCAGGCTGTAATATGAGAGAAAAAAGACGGGGCCGATTCAGAAGGAATTCCGTGAGCCGTTTTTTGAGGTTCTCGGCATGACGGACTGCGGCACTGCCCTGCTCTGCAAGATGGCGAAGAGCAGCCTCTGAGGCTGCGGCAAGAGCCGGGGAAGGGGTACCCATACGATACGCTGCCGGTCCGTCATTGCTTCCCTCAGGCGTGAGGAACGTAGGCAGCTCCTTTCTGCGGTAGAGCAGCCCGATTCCTTTGGGACCGCGAATTTTATGAAAGCTGAAGGAGGCTGAGTCGGCCCCCATGGAGGTGAGTGAGAATCGTATTTTTCCCAGAGCCTGAACAGCATCGGTGTGAATGTGGATATCCCGGCCGATGGAACGGGAGTAGGAGCGGATAATTGCAGTGATCTTTTCCATGGGCTGAATCGCCCCGGTAACGTTGTTGACAAGCATAACTGCGACAAAACACGTGTCATGGGTCAGTGACGCCGAAAGCTGGTCCAGATCAACTATTCCTCCCGGTGCACGGAGGATGACGGGACGAAACCCCTGCTGTCTGAGCAGGGCTTCGTATG
>CAYSRK010000281.1:0-3425 GCA_964433385.1 uncultured Spirochaetales bacterium | reverse complement strand
AACCCCCAAACCCCGCCGCAACGACCATCGAGGTCACCTCGTTCGTCAGCGACCCGCTCCTGGTCATCACCCCAATGCTCCCCGGCCGGTAGACCCGCTCAATCCAGTAGGGAAACACCCCCAGCATCGCCTCACCCGGGGTAATCACCCCCGACGTGTTCCCGCCGATCACCAGCGCACCCGCATCACGCGCTGCGCGCCTGATCTGCAGCGCATCACGCACCGGAATCCCCTCGGCAATCGTCACTATCCGCCTGATGCCGGAATCCAGCGCCTCAAAAACCGCATCCTTCGTCATCCGCGGCGGCACAAACAGCACCGCCGCATCCGCCCCGGCGCTCCTGCATGCCTCCTGCACCGTATCAAAGACCGGCACATCCCCAACGGACATACCCCCCTTGCCCGGGGTTACCCCGGAGGTTACCCGCGTCCCCATCTCAATCATGTGACGCGTCCAGAACGCCCCCTCCTGACCCGTAATCCCCTGCACCAGCACCCGCGTCCCGCGGTCAATGAACAGACTCATTCCTTCCCCCTCCCGGCAAGCTCCACCGCCCGCGCAACCGCAGACTCCGTGTCGGCCGCCTGCTCAATCCCCGCCGCCTCCAGCACCGCTGAGGCCTTCTCCTCACCCGTGCCCCGGATGCAGGCAATAATCGGACGGTCCGGCCTCAGCGCCGCGGCCGCAGCAGCCAGTCCCTCAGCCATCACATCCGCCCGGGCAATCGTCCCAAAGGTCACCACCAGAATTACCTTCGAAGACGTCCTCAGACAGAGAGCAAGCGCCTCCTCAGCCCTCCGGTAGTTCGGACCCCCAAACTCCAGATAGTTGGCCACGCTCCCCCCCGCATAGCTGATCAGGTCATACACCACCGTCGTCAGCCCCGCCCCGGCGCACATCAGTCCAATGTCCCCGTCAAACTGCAGGTAGGGAATCCCGGCTGCCGCCGCTTCATACTCCAGCTCACTGGAGAACCGCTCCCGGGTACGGGAAAACCGGCTCTGGCGAAAAAGCGCATGATCATCAATGCTGAACTTCGCATCTGCGGCCCACAGCTGCCCCTCTGCGGTGAGAAACAGCGGATTGATCTCTGCCAGCTGCGCTTCATAGCCGATGCACAGCTCCCACAGCCGGGCCACCGTGCGGGAAAACTCTCCTATCACCGATGCCGGCAGCCCCATCCGGAACCCCAGACGCCGGCCGATGTAGGGCTGGTACCCCCGAAAACAGTCAATGCGCTCCTGTACCACCAGCTCCGGCTGCCGCTCACTCAGCTGCTCAATCTCCACCCCCCCGCATGCGCTGCCGATCAGCAGGTACCCCGCAGAGACCGGATCAACAGTCAGCGATACATAAAGCTCCTGGTCAAAGCTGAGCTTCCGCACAATAAGCAGCCGGTTCACATCCGACTCCAGCAGCAGCTCCTCTACTGCCTGCTGCGCCTCCTCCAGCGTCCGGGCAAACCGGATAAGCCCCGCCTTCCCCCGCCCCCCGCGCAGCACCTGCGCCTTGACCACGCAGGGAAGCCCCCCCCGGGATACCGCATCAGAAACCTCGCCTGCCGAGCTGACCAGCACCCCCTCAGGCACCGCTATCCCGGCTTCCGTAAACAGCTCCCGCGCCTCGTATTCAAACAGGTTCATGCCTTTGCTCCTTTGTCCTGCATACATAATATGTATATGTATACAATCAGAAACGACTGAAAAACCCCTCTCCGTGCGCCTGTACGCAACGGAAGAGGGGTTCAGTTTTCTATCAGATTAAAATTAGCCAGCACATCGGCCCGGAGAGAAGCAATATGACTGCGCATCAGCGCCTCACTCCGCACTGAATCCCGGGAAGTAATCGCCGCGATCAGGTCAAAGTGCTCAACAAGCGACTTGCCCGGCCGGTTGGCGATCGAAATAAGTCGCAGACTCTTCGCAAACGCGAGATGATCGTATAGTTCCTCAAGAGAGGTGATCAGCCGCTTCCGCTGCGAACCCATGATGATCGTATTATGAAACCGCACATTGGCCATATTGTAGTCGTCAATCTGCTGCTCAACATTCTCAAGCGTAAACGGGGCCATGATCTCCTGCAGCTGGTCAAAGAGCTTCTGCTCCCCGCGGTTCGTGAAGACCCGCACCGCAAGCCCCTCGAGAACCTCCCTGAGCTCCAGAATCTCAGTCAGGTTCTCCCGGGTGATCCGGGCGACAAACACCCCCCGGTTCGGTTCTGAAATTGCAAGATTCTCCTGGGCAAGACGGCTCAAAGCCTCCCTGACCGGCGTGCGGCTTACCCCGAGCATCTGCCCGATCTTCGTCTCATCAAGCTTCTGCCCGGGAGTGAACTGATTGGAGAGGATTGCCTCCTTGATCCGTTCATACACCTCCTGACGCAGACTCTCAGGCTTATTAATCGTCTTAAGAATTTTCGGTTTTCTTCCCGGAGTATTCATGCTCCAACGCTCCGTGCTCACTGTTTAAGTTGTTTTTGTATACGTATACATACTACCTGGACCCGTCACTCTTTGTCAACCGCAAAGCACCCGGCTCTTTTACTCTTATTTCCGATTATTCTCGGCTCATTCTTCTCCTGATAACCAGACAGACCCAGCCGCAGAAAAGAGAGACAAAACCCAGCATAGTGAAAACTGCCGGAATATCGAAGAGGGTGAGGACAATCGCCATCAATCCGGGAGCCAGAGCCTTTCCGAGGTTTCCCACACTTGTGGAGAAGGCAATCGCCCCCCCGCGGACCTCCCGCACGGCCAGGTTGGTGATCAGCGACTTCTGAATCGGGTTGGTGATGCCATCCCCGATCCCGAAGAGGATCGACCCGATGACGAGCGTGGCGACACTTGGATAGAGCCCGGTCATCAGCAGTCCCGCGCCGCAGAGCAGGAAGGCAAGAAGGGCGACGACGGCATTGTGGGTTCTCTGCGTAAGCCCCCCCGTCTGGGTCGAGCCGATAAACGAAGTCACCGCCTTTGTTCCGGTGATCACCCCTACGGCAACAGTCGTCATCCCGAGCGTCTGCTTCCCGATGAACGATATATAGGTAAGGTAGCCGAAGTAGACGACAAAGCGCAGCATGATCGTAAGATTGACCAGGACCATGGTCAGGTTCCTGACCGTGGAAAACATCGATTTCAGGTAGTCCCCTAAGGGAACCTTGAGCACCGGTCCTCCCGCATCGGGAACCGTGGCCAGAATCCAGAAGGCGATCGGAATCACCGAGAGGAAAAGCAGGAAGGGCAGCTTCCAGCTGATCCCGATCAGGATTGAGGCGAAGACCGGGGAGGCAATGCTCATGAAGTTGTTTCCCGCAACCCGCATCCCCTGGGCCGTGGCCTCCCGCGGCCCGTGGTAGACATCCCCGATGATCGTCGTGATCAGGGGCGTGGAGGCCGTAAATCCCACACCCTGAAGCACACGCAGCA
>CAYSRK010000280.1:0-8091 GCA_964433385.1 uncultured Spirochaetales bacterium | reverse complement strand
AGTTACCGGGGGTAAATTTAATATCTACCTCTTTAAAGAGAAGCTGATTGCCGAAGGCGAGCGATACATTGCTGACAGTTATCATACCAAAGAATTCCTTAACGGTCCGGCCATAATGAACCTATGCCGGGGACGGGGGCGATAGATGGATTATCCAAAAAAAACCAGCCTGTTGAAGGCTGGCAGCTCAAGTTTGGTTTTAGTCCCTAGGGGAATCGAACCCCTCTCTGAAGACTGAGAATCTTCCATCCTAGCCGATAGACGAAGGGACCAAAAGCACTGGCCGAGAAGGATTTGAACCCTCACAAGCAGAACCAGAATCTGCTGTGCTACCATTACACTATCGGCCAAAACTCAATACTGCGACAATGTACTAAAAGCCGACTTTTTTGTCAATAGAGGGTGAACCTTCGATCCAGCCCTTCTTCCAGGAGGGTGACTTGAATGCATCCACCCGTGCTGATACGTTCAGCGAATAATCACTGCGGTCTCCTCTTCTGAGGTACTGATATCCGAGACCGGCAATCATCGCGGCATTGTCGGTACAGAACGCCAAACTCGGCAGGTAAACCTCGATGCCCCGGCTGCGTGCCAGTTCCTCCGCTTCGCTGCGAAGCAGGGAGTTTGCCGCCACTCCTCCCCCGAATGCAGCCCGCTGCAGTCCGGTTTCATCAAGGGCGCGCCGCACCGCGGAGAAGAGGATCGATACAGCCCGATACTGAAAGGCAGCGGCAATATTGGCAGCACTCTTTTCGAAAGCGGGGTTGTGAAACAGATCAAGCTGATTGACAACCGCAGTTTTAAGACCCGAATACGAGAGATCATACGGGCGAAAACAGGTTTTCAACTTAGGGACCGGGAAATTGAACGCCTTCCGGTCACCTCCGGCTGCAAGCCGGTCTACTGCCGCTCCCCCCGGGTATCCGAACCCGCAGTGCTTGGCCACCTTGTCAAAGGCCTCCCCGATCGCATCATCTATCGTGGTACCGAGCACCTCTATGCAGTCAAAATCGTGCACGACTGAGATGACGGTATGCCCCCCGGAAACCAGCACCCCGAGATAGGGGTAATCCAGATCAGCCTCAAGGTGCGGAGCATAGAGGTGAGCCTGAATGTGGTCGATGCCGATATAGGGCAGATCAAGACCAGCCGCGAATCCTTTTGCAAAACTGAGCCCCACAAGAAGAGAACCAGAGAGCCCCGGCCTGTTCGTTACTGCTATCCCGTCAAGAGAGTCCGCCGTTAATCCCGCATCTGAGAGGGCTTCCTTGGTGACGCCGGTGATCAGCTGGGTATGCAGACGGGAGGCAAGCTCAGGCACAACACCGCTGAACTGTTCATGGTCGGCTATCTGGGAAGCTATAACGTTGCTGAGCACATGCCTGCCGCCCCTGACCACCGAGGCTGCGCATTCATCGCAGGAGGTTTCAATTCCGAGAATCGTCATTCCCAGGAGCCGTTAATGAGGTAATAAAGCTCATCGAGGGGCGTGCCCTCTTCGAAGAGCTCAGGATACAGCCCGATAAGATAATCAGCAACTGTATCCGTCCACAGAAAACCGTGCTGCAGAGGGGTTTTCCGTTTAGTCTTTCGCGAAAGGGTCTGCCCGCCGGCAGGAAGCTCGGCAGCAGTATCGGTTTTCTTTTCCAGGATGTATACCCCTCACATAATCTTGCAGTCGTACACGTGCGGTAAGAAGAACTCTCTCTTCTGTCACGGCAGTCCACGATGCCCCGCCGGCACCGCTCACCTTGAAAGTAAAGCCAAAGAGCGCTTTGGTCAATACCCGCCGGAATTATCCGGAGGCCGCCGGAAATATCCGGAAGCCGCCGGAAATATCCGCAAAGCGCCATCCCCCTGACTTTATCCAAAAGGGCTTGTTTTTTTGTCCGATTTTTTCTACATTCAAACTGCCTAGGCCAAAGTCGCTCAGGGGTAGAGCGACGCTCTCGTAAAGCGTAGGCCGTGGGTTCAATTCCCACCTTTGGCTCAAGCCGATAAAAAAACCAGGACTTTTTCCTGGTTTTTTTTATATCGGCCAAATCGGACAATCAGCTGTATCAGAGGAACGGGCATGTACCCGTTCCCTGATACGTCGTCTCAAGCGCTCAGCGCTGTGAAACCGCAGCCTGAGCTGCTGCAAGTCGCGCTATCGGCACCCGAAACGGAGAACAGCTGACGTAGTCCAGCCCCACTTCGGCGCAGAAGGCAATTGTCTTCGGGTCTCCGCCGTGCTCACCGCAGATGCCCAGCTTAATATCCGGACGCCGTTTCCTGCCGAGTTCAACGGCCATTTCGACGAGTTTGCCTACCCCGCCGCGGTCTATGACGGCAAAAGGATCGTACTCATAAAACTGCTTATCCGTATCATTCACGTACGCTCCGAGGAAACTTCCCGCATCGTCCCGGCTGAAACCGCAGGTCATCTGTGTAAGATCGTTTGTTCCGAAGCTGAAGAATTCAGCCTCGGCGGCGATCTCGTCTGCAGTAATTGCAGCCCGCGGAACCTCAATCATGGTACCGATCTTGTACTCGATCGTTTTGCCCCGCTCGCTGAACAGCTGCTTGATGGTCTGCTCTGCGTAGCGTTTGGTGTACTCAAGTTCCTTTACCGTTCCCACAAGCGGAATCATGATCTCAGGCATCACAGGGGTGCCGGATTCATATACATTCATCGCCGCTTCCATGACCGCCCGAACCTGCATCACCAGAATTTCAGGATAGATGACGGCAAGCCTGCACCCGCGGAATCCGAGCATCGGGTTGAACTCATGCAGCTCATTGACTTTCGCCGCAACATCCTCGACGGTTATACCGAGCTGGTCAGCAACTTCCTTCATATTCTTCTGCTCATGGGGCAGGAATTCATGGAGGGGCGGGTCAAGGAGACGGATGGTCGCAGGACGCCCGTCAAGAGCTCTGAATATGCCCTCAAAATCACCGCGCTGCATGGGCAGCAGTTCTTCAAGCGCCTTCTCACGCTCCTCAAGGCTCTTGGCAAGGATCATCTTTCTGACAGAAATGATCCTGTCGCCTTCAAAAAACATATGTTCAGTACGGCACAGCCCGATTCCCTCAGCTCCGAACTTCACCGCCATAACTGTGTCTGCCGGCGTATCGGCGTTGGTTCTGACTTTCATCTTCCGAAGCTTGTCCACATATCCCATAAAATCACTGTAGTTCTGATAGAGGTTGGACTCCGAGGGACTGAGCTGACCGTTAAGGACCTGAACAATCTCAGAGGGCTTTACCGCCAGCTCACTGGGGTATATATCACCGGTGAAACCGTCAATAGCAATGTACTCACCCTGCTTGATGCACGTATCCCCTACCCGCATCTCTTTTGCAGCATAGTTGATCTTCAACGCAGATGCCCCGGATACGCACGGGCATCCCATACCCCGCGCAACAACGGCGGCATGACTGGTCATACCTCCCCGAGCTGTCAGCACACCTTTGGCGACTGCCATTCCGCCGATATCCTCAGGGCTGGTTTCAACCCGGACAAGAATAACATCGTTTCCGGCGGCAGCCAGTTCTTCTGCCTCATGGGCAGTGAAGACTGCAATACCGGAAGCGCCGCCCGGGCTCGCATTCAGTCCGGAGGCGATCGGTACTATGCCCTTGGCGGTAATATCAGCATTATCAAGGACAGGAGCAAACAGCTTACCGAACTCCTGGGCAGGAACTCTTTTAACTGCAGTTTCGATATCGATCAGTCCTTCTTTCACCATCTCCACCTGAGTGCGCAGCCAGCTGAAAACAGTACGCTTGCCGTTTCTCGTCTGCAGCATGTAGAGCTTGCCTTCCTGAATCGTAAACTCCAGGTCCTGCATATCTTTGTAGTGATTCTCAAGAATGCCGCGGATCTCCACAAGCTGGTTGTACACCGTTTCATTCTGATCTTTGAGCGTATCAATAGTAAGCGGCGTTCTGATGCCGGCAACGACATCTTCGCCCTGGGCGTTCATCAGGTATTCGCCGTAGAATTTGTTCTCCCCGGTGGACGGGTCGCGGGTAAAGGCGACGCCTGTCCCTGAAGTCTCTCCCATATTTCCGAAAACCATGGACTGCACGTTGACCGCGGTACCCAGAAGCCCGCGGATATCGTTCATCTGACGGTACTTGATCGCCCGCTCATTGTCCCATGAGCCGAACACGGCGTCTATTGCCTTGAACAGCTGCTCCTGCGGATCAGTCGGGAAGTCCTCCCCGGTATCGCGCCGGTAGACCTCGCGGTACTTCTCAATAACTTTCTTCAGGTCCGCTACTTTCAGGTCGGTATCATTTTCTACCCCAACCTCATCCTTAACCTGCTGCAGAGCCTCCTCAAAATCGTGGTGAGGCACACCCATGACGACATCGCCGAACATCTGCATAAAACGCCGGTAGCTGTCCCAGGCAAACCGTTCATTGCCGGTCTTTTTGATCATACCCTCAACAGCGCTCGGGCTCATGCCCAGGTTCAGAACCGTATCCATCATACCCGGCATGGACTGTGCGGCTCCAGAACGGACGGAAACAAGAAGCGGGTCATCCGAATCACCAAGCTTCGCTCCCATCTCCTGCTCAAGCCTGTGAAGATTCTCAAGGACCTGCTCACGCATACCGGCCGGGTAGGATCCGCCGTTTGCAGAAAAATAGGCGCAGGCCTCTGTGCTGATGGTAAACCCCGGGGGGACAGGCAGACCTATACTCGTCATCTCGGCCAGGTTAGCTCCCTTACCGCCGAGCAGTTCCTTCATTGAGGCGTTGCCTTCCGCCCCGCTGCTTCCGAAAAAATAGACGTACTTCTTTTCTGACATAATCTGTAAAAAACCTCCATTTACGTTGCGTTGTACATATGCACGGCAGCCGCCGGCGAACCGGCTTCATCGCATGGCATGTAATTGCTTATAATATATTTGAATATAAAAAAAAGAGTCCATCATGTCAATATAACAATGATGGACTTCTTTCAGAAAGCGGCTTCTCTTTTCTGCCGCACCATATATATTCTACAGAGGAGAGCAAATCAGCACTGCCGAAACCCCCTCTGCCGCTGCCGGATGTTCAGGCGGAATACGCCTCGAGGTACTTGCTTCTTGAAGGATGTCTCAGCCGCTCAAGCGCCTTTTTCTCTATCTGCCTGATTCTCTCTTTGGTGAGGTTGTAAATATCGCCGATTTCCTTGAGCGACATCGCATGCTTGCCGTTGAGACCGAACCGGTACTCGATAATCTCATGCTCCTTTTCACTCAAGGTACGCAGCACCGTATTAATGTCCTCCTTGAGAGAATTCTCTATAGCCATCTCCTCCGGGGAGACATAATCTGCATCCTCAATGAAGTCCCCGAGCTGGGAGTTGTTCTTGTCGGCGAAAACCGGGGTCTCAAGCGACACCATCTCACGCGAGATGCTCAGCAGGTCAGCAACATGATTCTCATCAAGCTGGGTCATTTTCGCCACTTCAAAGAGGTCAGGGTCCTCACCGTTCATCGAGGTGAGTTCCTTCTGCGCTTTCTGAATCTGAATCAGTTCGTTGGCACGGTTCAACGGAAGCCGAATAGTCCGGGATTTCTCATAGATGGCTTTCAGTATCGCCTGACGGATCCACCAGACTGCATAAGAAATAAAGTGGTAGCCTTTGTCAACGTCAAACCGCTCTATCGCATGAATCAGACCAATATTCCCCTCGTTAATCAGGTCTATCAGGGGAAGTCCCTGATTCTGATATTTTTTAGCAACGTTTACGACGAAGCGGAGGTTGGCCTCTATCAGCCGCTTCTTTGCCGCATCCTCACCTGCCGCCGCCTTTTTCGCTGTCTCTATTTCTTCCTCCCGGGTAAGGAGGGGTATCTTATGGATTTCTTTAAGGTACATGGATAAGATATTGCTGTCTTCGTTGTAGGCGCTCTCTGCATAGCTTTTTGTTTGACTCATGGTATCTTGTCCTCCTAGTAAAGAATAAGCAGATAGCGTGCCAAATTACAAATCAAGATACCTATAATTTCTTATGTTGTTGTTTTATTGATAGTTACATTTCCTCAGGCTGAAAGGGCTTTACTAACAGGAGGGAACAAGACGCCGTCTGGGGGAAAATCAATGTGTCAAATCTACACACTCCACCGAATTCGGGCTTGATTCGGGTAATTCTGACACACTTCAGCGTTTTTTCAGCGGATATGGGACAATCCTTCCCGTACGTGCTGATTGAGCCTGGCCAAATTCATCAGCTGCGGCAGGAAAGACAATCCGAAGAGAGAAGTAGTATGCTATTCTGTCGTCATAGCTGAGACTCTTCAACGTGGGCAGTTCCGAGATCTCCTTCCAGGCGGTCTGGATGAGATCCCGCACCATATCACCTTCTGCGAGCGTATCAAAAGCGAAGCTTCGCTTTCGGTTGAGATACCGTGATACCTGAACCGTGTAGAACAGCTGCCACTCGGGGCTGCCGGCCTCTTTGGAATCGTTCGAGCCGCGAACGCTGAAGGCGTTGAGCCAGCACCGTTTGGCATAGACGGGCTGACCGAGTTTCATGAACGACACGCCAAGGTAGAACAGAATTTCTCCGAGAGAATTATTTCTGCCGCAGTCACAACTTTCCAGAGCTCTGCTGAGCATCATCATTGCCTTGTGAGCATTGTTCGCATTAAGTTCTTTTTTACCCTCTTCAAGCAGGCGTATGCACTCGTTCATGACAGCTTCAATATACGCAGAGACGAACAAGGCGGCAAGCTTTTTTACTTTACATGCAGCAGCTGCCTGTCTGCGGCAGCCGTGGTGAAAAAAATGAAGAAAATATGCTTGACCATATCATGCGACGTGCGTATATTTTTTGTGAATATGACACATAACGGCAGACACAGTACTGAAGCCAGGTAGTGTGCTGCTCCGTGCAGTTCCTTTCAGGAACGGAGAAAACTAAGTTGTAACGTGTAGAACAGTTTCAGGAGGATTCTTATGAAAATCAAACCCCTAGGTGATCGTGTGCTTGTCAAGATCGAAGAGGTTGAAGAAAAAACCGCCGGCGGCATTTTTATTCCCCAGACTGCCCAGGAGAAGACCCAGATAGCCGCAGTTGTCGCTGTTGGTGACGATAAGGATGTCATCACCGTAAAAGTCGGTGACAAAATCATGTACGACAAGTACGCCGGCACATCGGTGAAGATTGACGGCGCTGAGCACCTGCTGCTCAGAATGGCTGATGTTCTCGCGGTTGTGGAGTAATTCTCACGGTAACCTATCTGATACACCATTGAACTATGGAAAAGGTCTGCAGATCCTTCAGGATTGCAGGCCTTCTTTTTTTTACCCTGCGGTAAAGAGAAAATCCTCATACAGCTCTATCAGCCTTGATGAGCTGCCGACCTCCAGCCGGGCACGGGGGAGACTTTCCAGCAAAGTCGGACCGTAGAATTTGCGGACTATCCGTGAGTCCATGATAAAGACCCCGCCTCGGTCGCCGCGGTGGCGGATAAGCCTCCCCAGTCCCTGCTTGAGCTTCAATGCGGCCTGGGGAAGGGAAATCTCAAGAAACGGATTGCCCCCGCTGCGTGCGACAGCCTCATAGCGGGCCGAGAATACCGGATCGGTGGGGACCCTGAAGGGTATCCGGGTAATTACAACCGTACGGAGGGTGTTCCCCGGCGCATCAACTCCCTCCCAGAACGATTCTGTGGCAAGAAGTATGCTGTTCTCATCCTTGATGAAAGCTGACAGGAGAGCGCTTCTGTCTAGATCACCCTGGCGGAGAATCGTCACCCCGCTGCCTTCAAGCAGCTGCTGAAGCTGATCTCCCACCGCCTTCAGCAGGACGTAGGAGGTAAACAGCAGCAGCGCCCCTCCCCCGGTCGAGTTGATGAGCTTTGCGCAGAAGGAGCTGAGAAACGGCGTGTACGCGGCACTGTCATTCGGATCGGGCCCGTCGGCAGGAACTGCAAGAAACATCTGACTGCCGTAATCAAAGGGAGAATCGATCTTCTCTTTTCTGTAGGTACCCGCCTCAGCCTCTGATAGTCCGACCTGTTTTTCCCAGAAACTGAAATCTCTGCCGGCTGAAAGCGTTGCCGAAGTACAGACAACTGCATCATTGGCGGCAAAAAGGCTGCG
>CAYSRK010000279.1:0-5536 GCA_964433385.1 uncultured Spirochaetales bacterium | reverse complement strand
ACATATCTTCCGCACCCAGCACTACTACGAACTCCTCGCCCGGCAGGTGCACAAACTGAAGCCCGGTCTCTTTGCCGAGGAGGATATTGACATGCTGGCCATCTCCTCCTCGCTCCACGACATCGGCAAGATCGGGATACCTGACCTGATACTGCAGAAGTGCGGGCCGCTGACCGAGGAGGAGTACCGCGAGATCTGCACCCACACCACTGTGGGCAGTGATCTGCTGCACAAAACCCAGGACTACCTCGGCTCTGACGCAGGGGTGTTTCTCACCTATGCCGCCGAGATTGCCGAGTACCACCATGAACACTGGGACGGAACCGGATACCCCAAGGGTCTGCGCGGGGAGCAGATTCCGGTGAGCGCCCGGCTTATGGCAATCGTCGATGTCTACGACGCGCTGCGCAGCAGACGTCCCTACAAGGAACCGCTCAGCCACGAGAAGGCTGTGAAGATCATCACCGAAGGCGACGGGAGAACCATGCCTGCCCACTTTGATCCGCTTGTGCTCAAAGCATTCATAGAGATTGAGGGGGGGCTGGAGGCGATCTCCGGCACCCGTCAGTCCGAGGACATTCCGTCCTCAGACTGAGAGACGGTCCGGAGTAATGCTCACATGATCACCCTGCTCGCAGCGGCTGACCTCCACCTGGGCAGACGTACACGCCTGCCCGTTCCTGAAGCTGACCGCCGGATTCTCTCTGCAGAGACAACCTGGAAGCGGATCACAGAGCTTGCCGTTGCACACAAAGCCGACGCCCTCCTCATCGCGGGCGACTGCATCGATGCAGAAAATGCATACCTGGAGACATTCGGTCCCTTCGAGGCGGGGTTGACCTTCCTCGCCGAGCATAGGATCCCCGCAGTCATGGTCGCCGGCAATCATGACTGGACCGTGCTCAAGGAGTTTACTGCCCGCCTGAAACCCGAGGTGAGATCCCTGGTGAAGCTCCTCGGCAGCGACGGACGGTGGGAGGAGATAACGATCACCCGAGACAGGGATGCAGTCGACATAGTCGGCTGGTCCTTTCCCGCCGAACATGTCCGCACCAGTCCTCTGAAAGACGCTGCTGTTGCCTGGAAACGATCCAATCCGGTCATTGGCCTGCTTCACGCCGATTTCACCAGCTCCCATTCTCCCTATGCCCCCGTCAGGACCGAAGAATTTGTCGATACCGCCGACTTCTGGCTTCTCGGTCACATCCACAAACCCGGCCGGATCTCCGACGGTCCCCCCGAACTCTGGTACGCAGGTTCTCCCCACAGCTTCTCTGCGAAAGAACCGGGAGCCCACGGCCCCCTTCTGATCAGGATCAGCTCCAAGGATGCCGTAACCGCCGAGCAGCTGCCCCTCTCTCCGATCAGGTTTGAGACTATGCGCATCGACTGCAGCTCCCGCACCCCCCTGACCGTTTCCGGGCTGCAGAGCCTCATAGCCGAGCAGATCAGGGATTTCAGCCAGGCATGCGCCGCTGAGCTGCAGCATACCGAAGTTATCGGGCTGACCGTTGAACTGATCGGACAGGCTGTTTTTGCCTTCGACCCCGGCGATACCGCCATGTGGGAGAACATCACTGCCGACAGTGACGGGAGCGGCTCCATCTCCTTTGACGGGCGCAGCTTCTCTATCCTCTCCCTTGAGAACAGAACAAGCCCCGCAGCCGAAGACCTGCACCGGCTCGCCCATACCAAAGGCCCAGACGGCGAATTGGCCCGGATCATCTTATCACTGCGCTCTCTCGGCTCGGCAGAGAGCGGCCCGCCGCCCCCTGAGATCAGGGAACTGCTCGCCGAATGCCGGGAAGCAGCGGATCAGCTGGCCGGCCACGGACCCTACGCCCCGATCAAATCGAGCCTTCCCTTCACTGAAGCAAATGACCTGCTGGCGACCCTGGAAAACCAGGCTCTGCACCTGCTCAGCCTCCTTACCCGCCAGAAAACCCTGCAGGAGGAACAGCGGTGAAGGAGCTGCGTTTCAGCCGCCTGCAGCTGCACGCCGCCCCCGGTTTTGAGGGAACAGGCTTTACCCTCGAGGACCTCGATTCTCCCATCGTCCTCATCCACGGGCCGAATGCCGCCGGAAAAACTACTGCCGCTAGAGTCATGAAACTCCTGCTGTGGCCGCAGCATATGCAGAAGCAGGAGTATGCGGAAAAAGTCAGCAGTGAAGCGGTCCTGGAGAGTCGCAGCTTCTCCGGGTCAAATGATCGCTGGTTCATCGAATTCAGCCGCGCACAGGCAAGGTATCAGCATAACGGGGCTGATATCACCCGTCCCGATGCGTTTCTTCCCTCCGAACTCTCCGAACGCTACAGCCTATCCCTTCACGAACTGCTTACCCGCGACAACCGCTCCTTTGCCCGGCTTATCCAGCGGGAAGCTGTCGGCGGCTATGACCTGAACCGTCTGGCACTGGATGCAGAAGCCTCTCCCGCTCTCAGTTCCCGCCAGATCGGGGAGTACAAGGATTACCAGGCGGCTGCCCGGAGGCTGAAAGAACTCAAACAGCACGAAGCCGCCCTTCAAGCCGAAGAGAAGCAGCTGGGCGAGCTGTTTGAGCAGGAGAAGCTGGCTGAAGCAGCCGCAGTTGAGGCCCGCCTCTACCAGGACCTCCGCGCCGTCAGGCAGGAAAAAGCTGTTCTCGAGGATCTTGAGCAGCGGCTGGCAGAGCTTTCCCCTGCCCTGCGCAGCCTGCGGGAGGACGACCTTGAGACAGCCCGGGAACGCGTGCGGGAAATCGAGCGGCAGCGGCAGCTTATGGAGCGTGAGCTGAGGAAAGCTGCAGAGCACGCTCTTGCGGTGCAGCAGCTGAACTTCACCCCTTCTCCCGATTTTCCCCTTCTCCTTGAAACCTGGGAGTCGGAAATGCAGGAGCTTCAGCGGCTTCACAACAGCATTGATCAGCTGGCGGCAGCTTCATCCGCTGCAAAAGCGCGGGTGAGGGAACGGCGCAGCAGACTCGGCGTCTCTTCGCAACAGACCGGAGTATCCGGATTGAATGCTGAGGACCTTACCTCTGTGATTGCCTTAAGCCGTCGAACAGAAGAGCTCTTCGTGGCAGCCGAAGCGCTGGAAGAGGAACTGCGTCTGCTTGAGCAGATGCAGGAAGACGGAAGCGAATCTCGGGATGAGCGGACACCAGCTCTCCCGAACGATCCGGAAGCGCTGAGGCAGGCCCGCAGAACAGGCATTGAACTGAAAGAAGCCCTGCAGCACCATCTTCATATCGGCTGGACTGCATCGGCCTTCATCCTGATCTCAGGTGCCTACCTGCTGAGCTTTGTGCACATTCCTGCAGCTGTTTCGGCTGCGGCAGCCGCCCTGCTCAGTCTTGCCGCTGCAATTCTCCAGCCCGCGCTGCGGGCAAAAAGGCGCCGGCTGATCGGGACCCTGCGCACTTTGGGGGTCGACACCCGTCTGTTCCCGCTCAAGACCGCCGATGACCTTTCGCAGCTTCTCGAACTGATCCTCAAGGCGGAAGCGGATGCAAGCTTCAGAAGTTCCGCCCGGCAGCGGATGACGCTCATCAGAGCAAAACGGGAGAGAGTACGCCAGGAGGAGAGAACAGCAGCAGAAGAGCTGGAAGAATTCCGTTCCCGGGCAGGTTCAGCCCCCGACTTTACCGCCTCTGCCCATGGACTCAGCTGGTTTATCGAGGGAATGCTTGCCCTGCAGAGCGCAGCCGATGAACTGTCAGCCGCAGCTGCTCAGCAGGAGAGGCTGGAGGAGAACTTCAGGGAGCGCAGGAGCGCGCTGCACAAAGCGTGGCAGCCCTGGCGGGGAGAAGCCTCGGCAGCAGAAGGCTCCCTCGCAGGCATGAACGCAGCCTTGAAGGAGCTGAAAAAACGGTACAGCGAATTCTGCCGGCTCACCGATGAGGAACGGCAGGCTGTCCAGAACGGCGAGCAGCACAGGCTGCAGAGGGAAGAAGCGCTGCGTCAGCTCAGGAACCTGTGCAGCCGCATCGGGATTGACCCGGAGGAAGAACCGCTTGCAGAACTGGAAATACTCTCACGGGGACTGCCGGCCTTCATCAGCCTGGAAAAGCAGCTTCAGGAGAGCAGCTGGCACTACGGCTCCCTGCTGAAGCGGCTCCATGAGAATCCCCAGTACTCCGATGAGCTTCTGGGGCTTGACCTTCCCATAGTTGAGGAGAGGCTGCGTGCGTGCACCCGTACAGCCGAGGCGGCCCGGACGATCAGGGAGCGGATAACCAAAGCGGAAACTGCGGTGGAGATTGAGAAGGATCGCAGGGATATCGAGGAGGCTTTAGCTGAGCGGGATGCAGCCGCTGACCGGCTTTCACGGCGCAGAGCCCGGAACCTGCAGAGCATCATCAGCAGCCTGCTCATAACCCGCCTGCAGCGCAGGGCTGCGGGACATGACCGGCCGGAAGTGTTTCATGCAGCTGATGCGCTGTTCACTCGCCTCACCCTCGGCCGCTTCAGCCTCGAGCTTGCCGGCAAAGATGAGCCGGCATTCCGGGCCCGTGATACGAAAAGCGGAAGGAGCCTCTCACTCGATGAACTTTCCTCCGCGACCCGGGTCCAGCTGCTCCTGGCCGTCAGGATTGCCTTTGTATCCGTCAGCGAGCAGGAGCTGCGGCTGCCGCTCTTTGTCGATGAAGCGCTCGCAAACAGTGACGATATCCGCTCCCGCGAGGTTATCGAGGCGCTGATCCGCATTTCGGAAGAAGGAAGGCAGGTCTTCTACTTCACCGCCCAGTCTGATGAGGCTGCGCGGTGGCGGGAGGTTCTGCAGAAACAGGAGAAAACAGCGTATCTGCGGGTTATCGAGCTTCCCGTGCAGGGCGAGTCCGGACAGCAGCCCCATTACGATGAACGCGCCGGCTCGCTCTACGATCCTCAGCGCAGCCGGCCAGTCATCCCCTCCGGCATGTCCCATGAGGATCTGTTCAGCAGGCTCAGTCTTACCCCCTTTGATCTGCTTCACGCCCCGGTCTCCGCACTCCACATCTGGTATCTTCTCGAGGATACTGAACTGATCACCTGGCTGCTCGCAAGGGATATTTCCGCCCTCGGTCCGCTGGAGGCGTATGTGAAACACGGAGGTGTTCTCCCCTTCAGTTCCCCTGCTCAGGCGGGCGCATTCGAGCGGACCCTCACGGAACTGCGGGATCTTGCGGAGCAGGCGGTCAAACTTGCCCGAACCGGTCTTGATAAGCCGTTCCCGCTGACCATCCTTCAGGATTCTGAAATTTTCACTCCGGCGTTTGCCGCTCAGCTGACTGAAATTCACCGTGAAACCGGCGGTGATCCGCAGTCCCTGCTGGAGCGGGCGGCCGCGCTTCCAAGGATGAAGAAAGCCCGGATAGAGCAGTTTCAGGAGTTTCTCATGGACGGGGGGTATCTCACCCGCACCCCCTCGCTTCCAGCGCGGGAGCTGGAGGCCTCGATTTCAGCACATATCTCCCGCCTCGAGCATGTCGATGAGGAGACTGCCCGCCGTTTCATCCGCCGTCTTCTCTCCGGCAAAGAACAGATCATCCCGGGATAAAAAATCCTTTCCCTGG
>CAYSRK010000278.1:0-14449 GCA_964433385.1 uncultured Spirochaetales bacterium | reverse complement strand
GTCTGGTACCGCTTCTGGAAGAGCCGTAAAGCACCTCAAGCCAATAGATCCCTCCGTCCTCGGGCGGATTATCGGGCTTGAGGGTGCCGAAGCGAAGCAGCAGATCTGCACTGCTGCTGAAGTACCTGACAGCCTTGGCGAGTTCCAGCTGGAGCGATATGAGCTCCTCACTCTGC
Source organism: uncultured Spirochaetales bacterium (assembly GCA_964433385.1). Taxonomy (GTDB): domain Bacteria; phylum Spirochaetota; class Spirochaetia; order JABMQR01; family JABMQR01; genus M55B182. The sequence continues at coordinate 14,273 of CAYSRK010000278.1, read as the reverse complement.
TCCCCGGCCTCTCCTACGGCGCGACAGATCCTGCTGAAGTCGGTGAGCTCAGCTGATACACGCAGAAAGAGCTGCTGGACATCCGCTATCCGCTCGGGTCTTACGCTCAGCTGGGCCGCCTCAAATCGCAAAGGCTGTTTGACTTTTCCGGAAAAAAGCAGCTGCACCTGCAGATCTATTTCTGCAAATGAATCCCTGAGTTTTCCGGCTTGTTCCTGAAGATGTTCACTGCCCCTGGGCGCCTGCGATGCTGTGGTCAGGAGCATGTGCGCAGTACCCGCCGGCCGCCCGAAACGCATATGGAAGGTTTCGTGCAGAAGATGTGCGGCTGCAGCGGTATCAAAAACCTCGGTGTAGTAGCTTGTGGCGTTCCTCTCAAGGTTATGGGCTTCATCTATGATGAGATGGGTAAAGGGAGGCAGCACAGCCGTCTCCTCGGGATCGATCTGTTCGTGCTCGCGCATGCGGATATCGGCGAACAGCAGATGGTGGTTCACCACGATGATATCCGCTTCTGAAGCCCGTCTGCGGGCCTGAAGCACAAAACACCGATCACGAAAGCGACAGCGGTTCTTCAGGCAGGTGTCGGCATCGGAACTCACGGCTGCACGCACAGACCTGCTCAGCGGACGGGTGATCTCGCTCAACATCCCGCTACGGCTTTCACAGGCCCAGTTACGGATAAAAGCAATACTCTGCGCATCCTCCTCCTGCCTGCCTGCCCCCTCGTCAAAATCAAGAGCTGCTGCTGTCTCTTCGTACTCCTCCAGTTTTCTCAGACATACATACTGGGAACGGCCTTTAAGTATTTCGAAGGTAAAGGGTATGCCGAGACTTTCCCGGATGAAGGGCAGATCTTTATTCATCAGCTGGTGCTGCAGGTTTATGGTGGAGGTCGCAATGACAACTTTTCTCTCACCCTGCCCCTCCTCCCCGCACCAGAGGACCGCCGCTGCGGTATAGGCGTAGGATTTGCCGGTTCCCGTGCCTGCCTCAACGGCAAGACAGCCGTGCGATACGAAGGTGTCGAGCACGAGTTCGGCCATCCTGAGCTGCCCTTCCCGACTCTCGTAGGAGCTTATCCTTCGGGAAAGCAGCCCTCCCCGGCCGAATATGTCCTCCAGAAGATGTTCATTCTTCAATCTGGTATTCCTGGATCTTACGGTGGAGCGTCTTACGACCGATGCCGAGAATCTCCGCTGCCCGGGTCTTGTTTCCTTTGCAGAAACTGAGCGTTGCAGTGATATACTCACGTTCTGCGGTCTGCAGGCTGTCGCCGATGCGGATGCTCACCTGATCATCCTTCGCTCCGGATACGACCTGAAGAGGCAGGTCATCCAGTTCAATGACGGATGTCTTGGAAAGCACCACAGCACTCTCAATGCAGTTTCTCAGTTCCCTGATGTTTCCCGGCCAGCTGTAGTTATTCATGGCAAGCCGGGCTTTGGGGCTGAAACCCTCGATATGCTTCCCGTTCTCTTCATTGAATTCCTTGAGAAAAGCCGCCGAGAGTACCGGTATATCCTCTTTCCTGTCGCGCAGCGGGGGCACCTCAATGTTGACGACGTTCAGCCGGTAGTAGAGGTCCTCCCGGAAATTACCGTTCTGAATTTCGTAAGGGAGGTCACGGTTCGTTGCCGATATGACGCGTACATCCACCTGGAGCGTCTTCTCACCGCCCACCCGTTCAAACTGCTTTTCCTGAAGCACCCGCAGAATTTTTATCTGCACCTGAGCGCTGATCTCGCCGATCTCATCGAGGAAAATTGTTCCCCGGTCGGCAAGCTCAAAGCGGCCTTTCTTCTGGGCAACAGCACCGGTGAAGGAGCCTTTCTCATGTCCGAACAGTTCACTCTCAAGCAGCGATTCGCTTAATGCTGCGCAGTGAACCTTCACGTAGGCCTCACTGCTCCTGCCGGACAGATCATGCACCGCGTCGGCAACCAGTTCCTTGCCCACACCGCTCTCACCGGTGATGAGCACAGAGGCCTTCGTCTGGGCAACCTGCTCTATCACCTCCATAACCTTCTGCATTTTCGGGCTTTTCCCAATGACCCCGGCAAACTTGTGTTTTTTCCGCAGCTGTTCGAGCTCTTTGAGCAGGTTCGAGTTTTCAATCTGCAGCTTGCGCCCAGCCAGAGCCCGCTTTACAAGCAGGCTCAGCCGGTCAAGGTTGATCGGCTTCGTGACAAAATCGAAAGCCCCGTCGCGCATGGCGTTGACTGCCGACTCTATGGTCCCGTGACCGGTGAGTATGATGACCGGAACCGTCGGGTAGGCCGACGTGATTTTCAGCAGCAGCTCTTCTCCGGACATCTTCGGCATCCGCAGGTCAGAGATCACGAGATCAGCATGCCCTGAGTTGATCATGTTCCACGCGGCGGCTCCGTCTTCGGCAAGGAGGACCTCATAGCCCTCCATTCCCAATGATTTTGCCAGTCCGCTTCTGATGTTCTTCTCGTCATCCGCTATCAGTATGGTGAAGCTCATGTGCCGCGCTCCTCCGGTCCGACTTCCGCATCCACTTCCGCATCCTGCCCGGGTCGGCCGTCCTTCCACTCGATCAGGGACCGTTCGCTCTGGGGAAGGGGCAGCGTTATGGTAAAGACCGTACCTTCACCCTCCTTCGAGTCGAGGGTAATATCGCCGCCGTGCTCCTTGATGATCTTATAGACAACCGTGAGTCCGAGCCCGGAGCCGAAATCTCTCGTGGTAAAGTAGGGTTCAAAAATTTTTGACATATGTTCTTTCGAGATGCCGTAGCCGGTATCCCCGATCTGCACGGCGATCCCGTCATCCTTGCGGCAGGTTCTTACGGTAATCGTACCCCCCTCAGGCATGGCTGAGATGGCGTTCTTGATGATATTCAGAAGCACCTGCTTCATATATTTCTGGTCGATCTGGATTTTCGGCAGCCCCGGCTTGAGTTTCAGCTCAGTTTTGATATTGTGCTCCTCAAGCTCATACTTGACGAAATCTATCATATCCTCGGCGAGTTTGTTGATATCCTCGCTCTTCATCCGGGTATCCATCGGCCGTACGGCAAAAAGAAAGTCGACAACAATACCGTTCAGCCGCTCAATCTCCTCGTCAAGCACAGCGAGGTACTCCTCACCGGAAACACGGTCGATACACCCGCTGGACTGCAGCTCCCTGCGCATAAGCTGGATATGGATGCCGATGGAGGCAAGCGGGTTCTTGATCTCGTGGGCAACACCCGCGGCAAGCGTGGTCAGCGAGGCGAGGTTCTCTGCCCGCCGAAGCTGCGCGTCACGCTGCTTTTTCTCCGTGACATCCCGGATAACCAGCAAGGTTCCGTCAATCCGTTTGTTCTTGACGTACGGGGCCGCTGAGAGTGAGTAGATCGCAGTGCTCGCCCCCTGGACTGCGTCAAACTCCTCCTCTTCGATCCTTGCGTCGCTTTTTACCTGCTTTTCGACGAAATCGGCAATATCCTGGTCACGGATCACCATCCAGACAACTTTCTCAAGAAGCTCTCCTGCCTGGAGACGCAGCATCCGCCGCGCCGTCCGATTGACTGCCCTGATACGATACTCACGGTCGGTAACAATGATCCCGTCCTCCATAGAGTTGAGAATGGTTTCGAGCAGCTCGACATCCTCGGTAAGCAGGTTGATAAGATTGAGAATCTGTTCCCTATCGAGTTTTTCCAGCTTTCTCACTGCTCTCTGAATGAAGTTTCTCATACTGTACCATACCGTATTGAATTGTGGAGCGACTCAAGCACCGCCGCAGGATGCATATTATACAAGGTGCAGCGCATGTAGGCATCATGAAGGCTGCGGGAAAGCTCCGCGGCTTTGACGGGACTTATGAGGCGGGCCTCGACCTCTTCCTCAAGAACAGACAGCACCTCTTCAATAAAGACCGTAAAGAGCTTCTCCTCACTGATTCGTACCAGCATAGCCTGCAGGGAACTGCACGGCAAATCAGCCCGCTGCTGCATGGATGCGGCAAACTGCTCGGCATCCTCTCTGAGCCGGCGGCAGTCAATACCGGACTGGACCAGGAAAAACGTTTTCAGCGAATCGTAATTGTCCGAGTCATCCTGATACTGTTCACTTATCACCCGCGCCTGATCTTCCCACGAGCGTTCCTGGAAGTGGTAGCGACGTACCCGCGAGAGAATGGTCAGCGGAATCCTGCCGGGCAGCTCACTGACGATAATGAACAGAGTGCCGGCAGGCGGTTCTTCCAGAATTTTCAAGAGCGCGTTCTGGGAGGCGGTGCTGATATGTTCGATCCCTTCAATGATCACGCACTTCGGCTCATGTTCGGGGGTTGTATAGAGCCAGGTCGCGATCTTTCGGATCCGAGCGACGGCAATATTTCCCGATTTTGCAGTTGCTATCAGCTTCTGAGCGGATTGTACGCACTTTTTGGCCGCCGCAGCAGCCTTTTTATCCGACGTAAGCGTCTCGAGCTCCGTGAGCTGCTCATCTATCTCAAAGGCAGCTTTGATTTGGGACCGCACCTGGGGTGAGTGTTCATCGAAAAGATCCGACTGAAAGCTTCCCGTAACTTTTCGTATCTGCCGGGTAAGATACAGACGGTTAGCGCTGGTCGGGATGCGCTGAAACAGCTTATGGGCAGCCTCAATCTCCATCTCCATATTTCTGCTGAGCAGCAGCAGGGTATAGGGATGGGACCCGGCGTACGAGCTTCGGCAGCTCCGGCAGGTGCATAAGGGCGCGCCGCTCTCCTGGCAGGCCCTGATCCTGGCTGTTTCGAGAGCGGCGGTAAGCCTGCCGCTGAACCGGGGACCGCTGAAGAGCAGCGCACCGGGGAGGCGCTTGGCGCTTAGCGCCTTCTTCAGCTGATTTGCTGCTTCACTCTGTCCGTACAAAGTGGAAAACACCGTCAGATACCCTCCGCCGGAGCAGCTCCCTCAAGCAGTTCCAGACTGTAGGGGGCTATCGGTTCGAGGAACTGCACTACCCAGCTGTCGGCAAGAAACGCATCAACAGCAATGAATGTCTGCAGTCTCAGCAGATATACCGCAAAAGAGACAATGACCGCTCCCTCGAAACAGCCGAGAAGAAAACCCAGCACATTGTCAGCCACGACCAGGTGAAGTTTCTCAAGAACAGAACGGACAGCTCCCGCCGCAGCCAGGGAGATCAGGTAGCCTAGGGCAAAGATGAGCACAAAAGCTATCACGTTGCTCCAGGACCCGAGGGAAGTCAGGTCGGCAATATACGGCGCGGCCAGTGAGCTGAACATCAGCGCCGCCGTAAGTCCGATCAGCAGACCGGCCTTGGACATGAACTCCTTGACGAACCCTTTGAACATCGCCTTGACCGCAGCAACGAGCAGAATGACCAGCGCTATGATATCAGGAATGTCGAATGTCACCTTCTCCTCCCGCCATACAGGTGCGTATCAGGTTCGCGATATCGCCGGCAGCCGAGGGGTTCGCAAGGGACGCAGCTGCCTCGGCAAGCGCCCTTCTGGCCGGAAGATCGTGAACGAGCCTGAGTATAGCACAAGAAAAGGCTTGTGTATCGGTCTTCTCTTCGTCAAGAACGACAGCCGCACCCTTTTTTTTAAAAAATTCGGCATTGCGCAGCTGATCTCCCCGGCTTGCCCGTGGGCTGAGCGGTATGAGGATCATCGGCTTGCCCTGCAGGGCAAGCTCTGACAGCGCCCCGGCTCCTGCCCTGCTTACCACAATATCAGCAGCAGCTATCACATCAGAGAGCTCCTCACCGAACTGCTTCCTGAGAATGTAGCGCTTTCTGCCCGTATCAGCAGCTGCTGCGCTCCCGGTCTGGTGGATGACGATACAGCTGTCTGACAGCGCGTCAATTGCCCCGGCGGTGAGGGCGTTTATCCTGAGGGATCCGGAACTTCCCCCGAGAACCAGCACCACAGGCCCCTCTTCCTGTTCAATCCCGCAGATTCTTCGCCCGACTGCGGCATCGGCGGTGTACATGTTTTTTCTCACCGGGTTTCCCGTTACTGCGATGCGCTGCTGACAGAAAACGGGGTAGTGTTTTCTCGACTCCTCATAGGGAACGCAGATAATCGCGGCAGTCCGCAGTGACAACCGCGTAACAAGACCCGGGTCGATATCAGAATCATGCACAATTACCGGTATTCTGCAGAGCCGGGCGGCAATGACCGGGGCTGCCGCGGCGAATCCCCCTTTGCAGAAGAGCAGCTGCGGCCTGCGCAGGATAATGGTCCAAAGGGCCTTGAGAACAGCCCCTGCCAGGATAACCGGTGTAAGCAGATGCCGTACAGTAAAGTAGCGATATACCCTCGCTGCCGGCAGGGCAACCGCCTCAATGCCCCGGGAGCGCAGGTAGGCAGACTCGGCAGGACTGCGGGAACAGAACCAGAATAGAGAGATATCCTCAGCCTTACCGGTGACGCTCTGCTGTCTCAGCACCTCGACAACAGCTGCTCCAGGAATAATATGACCCAGGGAACCGCCGCCTGCGCATGCCAGCTTCAGTTCCCGGTGCACATGCCTCATACCGCCTCCTATCAGTCACCTGTGAGTATACACAAAAAAACGGAACCGGCGAACTCCCTAAGGGAGGAAAAAGCTCGGCTGCTGCAGTGAATAAATTCAATAAATTCTCACATTCTTCTCATCAAACTTTCATATATATGTACGATCTTGTGCGTGATTGAAGTATCAATCATGAAATCCAGAGATGTTCTTCCCGGGCTGAGGCCCTGAAGGCACATCAAATCAAGGAGTCATCAATGAAACGTGTAATCACAGTAGTTCTCATGCTTGCAGCGGTCTCCCTGCTCTTTGCAGGCGCATCTTCCGAGGCAGCCCCTCAGGAGGCGGAGTCAGGCTACGCATGGATTCTTGACGGAACTGTCAATGGGCTTCCAGAGGTCAATCCGCTTGAAGTGACCGGCAACATCATCACCGCCGGAAGTTCCACGGTGTTTCCCCTTTCGGAGAGAATGGCCGAGCGGTTTTCCGACGAAGGGTACGCCTACAATATCACCATTGACAGCATCGGCTCAGGAGCCGGTTACGAGCGCTTCACCGTAGCAGGCGAGACTGATATCTCCAACGCAAGTCGCCCGATCAAATCAAGTGAAATTGAGCAGGCTGCAAAGATCGGCCGTACGCCGATTGAATTCAGAGTGGGTACTGATGCCCTCGCGGTAACTGTCAGCAAGGCCAACACCTTCGTTGAGGATGTTACCTTTGAAGAGCTTGCCCTGATCTTCTCCTATGCAGAAACCTGGCAGGATGTTCGTCCCGAGTGGCCGAACCAGCCTATTCTCCGCTTTTCACCCGGCACCGACTCCGGAACTTTCGACTACTTTGTTGAAGAAGTGTTTGACAAGGACTCCAAACCGATTCTTTCATCTGCTAATCTCCAGCTCTCCGAAGATGACAACATCCTCGTTCAGGGCATCAAGGGCAGCCCCTACGCAATCGGCTACTTCGGCTATGCCTATTATCAGGAGAACATGGATTCACTGAATATTCTGAAGATTGAAGGTGTTGAGGCTTCACAGGAAAATGTGGACAACTCCTCCTACCCGCTTGCCCGTCCGCTGTTCATCTACTCCGATGCTGAGATTATGCGCAGCAAACCCCAGGTGGCGGCATTCCTCGCCTACTATCTCGCTTATGTTGACGAGGAGATTGTGGATGTCGGGTACTTCCCGGCTAACTCGGCCGCCCTTGAGCAGGCGCGTGAGAACTGGCGCCAGGCAATGGAAGGTACCTACTGATCCTTGACAGGACAGCAGTGCATCACCGCAATTCCATCTGAACCGGTCCAATGGCCGGTTCAGATTACCTTTGCATGCAGGGGGCAGCCGATATGGCAGCAGACAGCAGAACAGTATCATCGTCACTTATAACGAAGATTCGGTATAAAGAAGTCCTTATTCAGGCAATCTTATCTTTGAGCGCACTTCTATCGGTGGCGATAACAGCGGGAATTGTCATCATTCTGGTGGAGGAGTCGATACACTTCTTCAGAGAGGACGGGGTCACGCTCCTGGAGTTCTTCACCTCCCGCCGTTGGCAGCCGATGAACGGAGAGTTCGGAATCCTGCCGCTGCTCAATGCCACGCTGACGACAAGTTTCATAGCAATTGTTACCGCTGTCCCCATCGGCACTGCGGTAGCTGTGTATCTGAGCGAGTATGCAACGAAGAAGACCCGAAGCATCCTCAAGCCGATCCTTGAGGTGCTCGCCGGCATACCGACAGTTGTGTACGGGTACTTTGCAATCACCTTCATGACCCCCCTGCTCCGTTCTATCTTCGGAGATGACGTCGTGCAGATCTACAATACTGCATCGGCAGGTATCGTTATTGGCATTCTTATTCTTCCCCTCGTCTCCTCCATGGCCGAGGATGCGCTCAACGCGGTACCGAACAGCCTCCGGGAAGCTGCCTACGGACTGGGAGCAACCCGGATGGAGACTTCACTGCGGGTCGTTCTGCCGGCTGCCTTCTCCGGGCTGGCAGCGGCTTTTATTGTCGGCCTCTCCCGGGCAGTCGGGGAAACCATGATTGTAGCCCTGGCAGCCGGAGCCGGGCCGAACTTCACGCTGAACCCGTTCGAGGCTGCAGAAACAATCACCGGTTATATCGTGCGCATCAGCGGGGGAGATGTCGGTTACAACACCGTCGACTACAACTCGATCTTCGCCCTGGGACTTGTTCTTTTTCTCATTACCCTGCTGCTTAATACGATCAGCAGAAAAATCGTAGACAGATTCAGGGAGGTATACGATTGAGATCAGCTGCCCCCGATAACAACACCGCGCTGTCGCTGCTGAGAAGCGACCACCACACGGAAACACGAAAGAAGACCAACGACGTAGTAAAAATAGTGCTCTTTGCCGCTACGATTGTTTCGGTCGTAATCCTCTGCATTCTCCTTATTACGATCATAAACAATGTTTTTGGTTCGGTTGCCGTAGAGAATTCAGTAGATCCCGCTTCACTGATACGTGACGGGCTCACCCTTGAGGAGCAGGATGAGCAGATGCTTATCAGCCTGCTTGAGGAGTATCTCTCCTCCGGTCTCATCCGCCGTTACGATAACGAACAGCCTTTAAGTGAACGAACACGGGAGGAGCTTTCAGCATTGGTTTTTGAACGGATCGTGGAACCGAAGGTGGTTAAAAGCTGGCCGCTTGCCGATGCGCTGTTCTTGGGAAGCAGCATCGACAGCTACTTTGCCGCGAACCCCTCCCAGGAGCGTCAGTTCAGATCCTGGCTTCATCCGAAGTTTCTTACATCAGCGCAGTCCACCGTTCCGGAAAATGCCGGTGTGCGGACGGCAATTCTCGGATCTCTCTGGATAATCGCCATCACCTTCCTGTTCGCCTTTCCGATCGGTATCGGGGCCGCAATCTATCTGGAGGAGTATTCGAAGAAAAACCGGCTGCAGCGGATCATTCAGACGAATATTTACAACCTGGCCGGGGTACCCTCCATAATCTACGGTCTGCTCGGACTGGCGGTGTTTGTTCGCGTGCTCGAACCGCTGACCAGCGGTGCTCTCTTCAATGCCGCTGATCCCTCAACTGCCAATGGAAGAACGATACTGTCAGCCGGACTCACATTGGGTCTGCTCATACTCCCCATTATCATCATCAACACGCAGGAATCGCTGCGTGCGCTTCCGGCTTCACTGCGCCATTCGAGCTTCGGTCTTGGAGCTACGCGCTGGCAGACGGTATGGCACCATCTGCTGCCGAATGCGATTGAACGAATCCTCACCGGTACAATTATCGCTCTTTCACGAGCTATAGGTGAGACAGCCCCGCTAGTCGTTGTCGGAGCTTCGACTTTTGTCTCTCTGGATCCCTCCGGGCCGTTTTCCAAGTTCACAACCCTGCCTATCCAGATTTACCAGTGGTCGGCCCGGCCCCAGCAGGAATTCCGCCATATAGCAGCCGCGGCAATTATTGTTCTGCTGGTTCTGCTGCTCGGGATGAACTCCTCTGCGATATACCTGCGCAACCATTACGCGAAAAAGCGCATCCTGTAGAAAACAGCATGCGCCCTTAAGGAAGAACGTATGAACAATATGCACATACAGACGCACCCCCAGACCGCTGAACTCGGAGAAACGTACCTGCACGCTGACAATCTCAATGTCTGGTATGGAGATTTCCATGCTGTGAAAAACGTTACGCTGACTTTTGCGAAGAACCGAATCACCGCACTCATTGGCCCCTCCGGCTGCGGCAAGAGCACCGTGCTGCGGAGCCTGAACCGGATGAACGATTTTATCCCATCCGCCCGGATTACCGGATCGGTCTCCTACCACGAACAGAACATTTATGATGCAGCTGTTGATCCTATACTCCTGAGAAAAAAGATCGGCATGGTCTTCCAGAAACCGAATCCTTTTCCCAAAAGCATTTATGACAATGTCGCCTGGGGGGCGAAAATTCACGGTTTCAAGGGGAATATGGATGATCACGTGCAAAAGTGTCTGACAAGCGCGGCTCTATGGGATGAGGTGAAGGACAAGCTCAAGCAGAATGCGCTCAGCCTCTCCGGCGGACAGCAGCAGAGGCTGTGCATAGCCCGCGCGCTGGCGGTGGAACCTGAGATACTGCTGATGGATGAACCGGCCTCAGCCCTTGATCCGATCGCCACGTCAAAAATCGAAGATCTTGCCATGGAGCTGAAAAAGTTTTATACCGTAATCATCGTGACGCACAACATGGGTCAGGCCTCACGCATCTCGGATTATACCGCTTTCTTCATGGTGGATGGGCGGAGAACCGGGTACCTGGAGGAGTATGACTCTACAGAGACTATCTTCCTCAACCCCTCCAAGAAACCTACGGAGGATTACATTTCGGGAAAATTCGGCTGATGCGGGCCGTTTGCAGCAAAGTTCAGGCAGAACAGAACAGAATCAGGAGGCAGCACGTATGGTGCACAGACAGCATCTACTGACAAAAATAAGCGAGCTAGACCGCAATATTCTCAATATGGGCATGTACGTGCAGGAGGCCATGAAACGGGCTGTGAACGTACTCGTTCAGAATGATCTGGAGGAAGCGGAAAAGCTGATCATCGACGACGAGGCGATCAACTCACTCGAATCAAAAATTCAGGATGAGATCATCCTGCTGATTGCAACAGAGCAGCCGGTTGCTGGGGACCTGCGCCATATCATCACCTGTTTCAAGGTCATCTCACAGCTTGAACGGATGGGCGACCATGCAGTTCATATAGCCAAAGAGGTTCTTCAGATAGGCAAAACGGAATATATCAAACCTCTGATCGATCTTCCCCTCATGGCGGAGATCGGTCTGGAGATGCTCAGCGGTGCGCTTGATGCGTTTGCAAGCGCCGACCCTGCCAAGGCGATGGAGATAGCCGGCATGGATGATCGGGTCGACAGCCTGCAGAATCAGGTTAACCGGGAACTGATGACCTATATGTTCGAGAACAGCAGCAACTTCAAGCAGGTCAATTCATTCATGTTCATCGCCCGCTGGCTTGAGCGGTTCGCCGATCACGTGACGAACATCTGCGAGTGGATCATCTACAATGCAAAGGGAGAACACGTTGAACTCAACCTCTAGCAAGGAAAGCAGACATGGAAGATAAGAATATTCTCATAGTCGAGGACGAAGCCGAAATCCGCGAGCTTATCCAGTTCAATCTTGAACAGGAAGGATACCGGGTAACTGCAGTTTCAAACGGGGAGGATGCGCTGAGCGCGGTGCAGAACATGAGACCCGACCTGATCGTCCTCGACCTTATGCTGCCTGGAATAGACGGCATACAGGTCTGCCGGGCTCTGTCCGCACACGAAATTCCCATTCTTATGGTTACGGCAAAAAGTGACGATGCCGATATCGTCCTCGGACTCGAGATGGGTGCTGACGACTACATGACCAAGCCGTTCAGCCCCCGGGTCCTCACTGCCCGGGTACGGGCAGTTCTCAGGCGGAGGCAGAAACAGACCGGGGCTCAGGCAGAAGAGGTGCCGATTATCTCCCACAGGGGCATCGTCATCGACACCGCCAGACATACGGTTACCGGCAGCGGACAGAGTATCGACTTAAGCGCAACGGAATTCAGCATCCTCGAGTTTCTTGCCCGTAATCCCGGCTGGGTATTTTCCCGCGGACAGATTATCCAGGCGTGCAAGGGAAGCGATTACCCGGTTACCGAACGGTCTGTTGACGTACAGATCCTCGCCATCCGCAAAAAGCTCGGAAATGCCGGGGCTCTTATTGAGACGGTTCGCGGTATCGGCTACCGAATGGCCGAATAACTCCCCAAATAGAGGTGCTGCCGATGAGATATGCCACTGTCAGACGGATGCTCTATCCGAAAATTGCTCTGACTGTTGCTTCCGTTATCATTCTCAGCAGTGTACTCATCTGGCACAGCTCCAGAACATTTATACTCGAACAGAGCATTAACACCCTGCATGAAACTGCCTCCATTGTTCTGAACCTGCTCAGTGAGGAGTATCCTCAGCTGCAGGGCGACACGAACGGCGAACTTCAGCAGCGGATAGAAGAGCTCGCCCGCGGTTCATCTGCCAGACTGACTGTTGTGGCCGTTGACGGCAAGGTGCTTGCAGACACCGCAGAGGACCCGGCCAGCATGGAAAACCATCGCAACAGGCCGGAAATTATGCGGGCGCTCACAGGTCTCTCATCGTCAAACCTGCGCTTCAGCACCACTTTGCAGATTGATATGCTCTACCATGCCGTTCCGCTGTACAGCGAGGACGGCAGCCTGCACGCCGTCCTCAGGGTTGCCATGCCCTACCGCCGCACTGCATCCGTACTGACGCAGATTATTCTGCTCATCGGAGCAGGGGCTCTGCTGTTCATTGTGCTTTCCGCCCTTCTGGTAGTCTACATCGACCGCAGAATTGAACAGCCGCTGGTATGGCTTGCCGATGAGGCGGACAAGGAGTCTGCCTTTGCAGAGCAGAACACCTCCATCATCCGCACCTCCGCCGAGATCAGACGTCTGTACTCCGCCTTGCGCGATTTGACCCGGCGCCAGCACAGCCAGATTGCTGACATCCGAAAGCAGAAGCAGGAGCTGCAGGCTGTGCTCGATGCCATGGAAAATGCTGTGCTCGTCCTCAATTCCCAGGGGAGAATCGTGAAGGCCAACCCGGCGGCAGCTGATATTCTGCGCACTCTCAAAGAAGAACAGTATCTCAACAAATACTACAACCAGGTGCTTTCAAATATTGAACTTAACGCACTCGTGGAGCAGGCGCTCCGTTCCGGTTCAGCTGAAACGGTGATCAGCGATGACCGGCTTGAAATAGCGGTGCAGGACCGAAGATATCAGGTATCGGTTTCCGTTGTTTCCCCGGAACCGGAGATGACGGTTTTGCTCGTACTCAATGATGTCACCCGCATTCTCCATCTGGAGAAAGTCCGCCGTGATTTCGTCGCCAACGTCTCCCACGAACTGAAGACTCCGGTCACCTCCATCAAGGGTTTCGCAGAAACCCTCCTCTATCAGAACATTCAGCCCGACGACACCCGGTACGCCAAGTTTCTCACCATCATCCTGAACCAGACTGAGCGGCTGCACGCCATAATCGAAGACCTGCTGACTCTTTCAATGCTTGAGAGCCAGGATAAAAGTTTCGCCATGCGTCCCGCGGCAGTCAGCGAACTGATAAACGATTCCGTAACGATCTGTCGGGAAAAGAACTGCGGTACCAGCCGCAGTATTATCACCTCCTGCGACGGGGAACTGACTGCTGTCTGCAATCCCCTGCTCGTAGAGCAGGCCCTGATAAACCTCATTGAAAATGCGCTCAAGTACAGCGACCCTTTGACACCGGTAACTGTCTCGTGCACTGACAGAGGGGAGAATATTGAGATTGCGGTCTCAGATGAGGGGTACGGTATTCCTGAACATCTGCTTCACCGTATATTTGAACGGTTCTATCGGGTTGACAAGGGCAGAAGCCGCGACAAGGGGGGGACCGGACTCGGCCTCTCCATCGTCAAACATATCATGATGAAGCACAACGGATCAGTCAGGGTAATCTCCCGCGAAGGCAAAGGCTCCACATTCTATCTTACATTCCCGGTCACCCGGAAGGAAGCTGAACAAACAAGGATCTGATGCAGAATCGGTCACCTGCCCCCTTGCCTCTCAGAGATAAAAGGAATATCATGACTCATGTCTTGGGGTGGCCCGAGCTTACAGCCAGCGGCTGTGATGCTGACGGTCTGAGAGTATACCCGTTGAACCTGATCTGGGTAATACCAGCGAAGGGATCGACA
>CAYSRK010000277.1:0-6839 GCA_964433385.1 uncultured Spirochaetales bacterium | reverse complement strand
TACCCCCTGTATCCCGGCCAGAAGGGATATCTGTACCGGGCGGTATGATTTTCTTGAACGGGGGTGGGCTCCCCTTGAGGAGGATGATCTTGACCTGCCGCGGCAGATTTCCGGACCACCAACCGGGTCCCTGCAGGAGAAAGTGAAGCAGGGATATCCAATCACCTATTTAGTATCCGACCATTTTCACTTATGGGAACAGGGGGCTGGAAACTACCATATGGGCTATTCCGGATTTGAGCTTATTCGGGGACATGAATCCGATGCATGGTCCACTGATGCTGTTGATTTCTTCTGTCCGGAAGCTGACCGCAGCAGAAAGCTTGAGCGCCATTTCCGCAATATTCATGGCCGCCGGGGTTCAGATGCCGACTGGTTCTGCGCTCAGGTATTCACGAAAGCATCAGAATGGCTGCTGAACAACCATAGCTATCGAACGGAAGGTAACGGATTCTATCTTCATATTGACTGCTTCGATCCCCATGAACCGTGGGATGCCCCGGAAGAATATGTGAAACAGTTCGACCCCAGAGGGTATGATCTGCCGGCATGGAGATCCTCCGCACCGTATGCACCCTGGCGGGATACGATGGATGAAGATGAAATGCACCATTTTCAAGCCAGGTATGCAGCTCATGTGGTACTGCTGGACAAGTGGCTGGGAACATTCATCGATACCATTGACCGGCTCGACCTATGGAAAGACACCATGGTAATTCTTACATCCGATCATGGAACCTTCAACGGCGACCATGGAAGGATGGGGAAACTGCAGACCCACGAATTCGATTCGTTGGGACATATACCCCTGATCATCTGCCATCCGAACGGGCCTAGACAGGAGAGACGAAGCGAACTGGTGCAGCTGGTCGATCTGTATCCGACAATCCTCGCTGCGATGGGGCGTGAAATACCTGCCGGCATTCATGGGAAAAACCTTGAGCCGGTTATATTCAGGGGAGAACCTGTCCGCGACTATGCCGTTTACGGCCAATTCGGCCAGGGCATATCCATCACCGACGGCAAGACCGTACTGCATCAGACAGCAGTCGGGCAGAACAGTCCGTTATACTGGTACAGCTACTACCTCTCCCGTTTTTTTCAGGATTATCAGCTGGGACCGTTTCGTGACGGGCGGCGCGAGGTTATCAGATATTCCGCATGGGAGAAAGATCCCTGGTTGAGCGACAAACTGACTGATCCATCAGAACTGAACAACCTGGCTGCTTTCTCTCCTGAATCCGTACGGCACCTGCAGCGGGCTTTAAAACAGGTGCTTATCAGTTTGAAAGCCCCGGAAGAACACCTTGATCGGCTCGGTTTGCGAGATGCATAACTGAAGCGGTGTATCGGGGTACGTGTATTATTTTCCGCCAGTTTATTGACATGGGCTGGAGGGAGCGCTATACTATACAAAGTTAAAGGATTTACTAAAACCTTTAACTATCGATCATTCACAAAAAACGGGATGTTATGGTGAAGACACAAGAAAGAACAACAGAAGAACTCGTATATCTTTCCAGGAAGATCAGGCTCACCGCCCTGGAAATGATTCACAACACCGGCTCGGGACATCCGGGTCCAAGCCTATCAGTTGCTGACATTCTCACGGTACTGTATTTTTCCGGGCTGGCAGCCATTTCACCGGAGGACCCTGCCCGAAAGGATCGTGACCGCATCATCCTGAGCAAAGGGCATGGTGCGCCGGCTTTGTATGCTGCCCTGGCTGAAGCCGGGTACTTCGAACGCCGGCATCTTACCACCTTCAGGAAGCTCGACACCATTCTGCAGGGCCATCCTGACATGAAAGAGACTCCCGGCGTCGACATGACTTCCGGAGCCCTCGGAAACGGTCTGTCTGCAGGCATCGGAATGGCAATGGCTGCAGGTTTCACCGGCAGTTCCTACCGGGTCTATGTAGTACTCGGTGATGGAGAATGCCAGGAGGGCCAGATCTGGGAAGCAGCCATGGCGGCGGCGACGAGAGGCTGCGCTAACCTGACGGTTATCATAGACCGTAACCGGTTTAACCAGACCGGCAGCACGGAACGGAGCGCCAGGCTGGAACCTTTTGCTGAAAAATGGAAGGCATTCGGGTGGGAAGTGGAGGAAGTTGACGGGCATGACCATGCACAGCTGACAGCTGCCCTGAAAACAGCTCGGGAGTATACCGACCGACCGTACGCCATCATAGCCCGAACTATCAAAGGCAAGGGGGTATCATTTATCGAGGGCAAGGCCGAATGGCATTCCAGGGCGCTGAGTGATAGCGAAATTGAGCAGGCCAGGATAGAGCTGCAGTTTGAAAGGGGCGATTGGTTATGTTGATGGATACAAAAAAAGCGGTCGGAGCAGCGCTTGTTTCGCAGGGAAAGATCAGGAAAGACTTTGTTGTCCTGGATGGCGACTTATCAGGGTCCACCCAGACCTTTCAATTCGCCGAAGCCTATCCGGATCGGTTTGTCGACTGCGGCATCGCTGAAATGAACATGATGGGGATGGCAGCCGGGCTTGCCTCCTGCGGTGTTATTCCGGTAGTAAGCACTTTCAGCGTGTTCGCTTCGATGAAAGCCTGCGAGCAGATCAGAACATTCATTTGCTATCCGAATCTTAACGTCAAGATCATCGGTTCCTATGCCGGGATAGATGTCGGCGAAGCAGGAGTCACCCACCAGGCTACTGAAGATATGGCCATACTCCGCTCATTTCCCAATATGCACATCATTTCGCCTTCAGACGGACCTGAAGCGGAGGCTGCAGTAGAGCAGATGTTCAGGATAGAAGGACCGGTTTACCTCAGACTCGGCCGTTCGCCTTTGCCCGTCTACCATGATGCCGGTTATCGTCTCTCCTACGGGAAGGCGGAACTGCTCAGGGAGGGATCAGATGCGGCGATCATGGCAACCGGACCGACCGTACCCCGGGCGCTCGAAGCTGCTGACCTGCTGAAGAAGAATGGAATCCGAACGGAAGTGATCAATATTCCGTTCATCAAGCCGATGGATCAGGAACAGATCATGCGTACAGCTGCGAAAGTTGCCGTAATTTTTACCGTGGAAGATCATACCGTTATCGGAGGTCTCGGCAGCGCCGTGCTCGAGATACTTGGTGATAAAGATCTGCAGACGCCTGTGGTGAGACTGGGGCTCCAGGATGTGTTCGGTACTTCCGGGACTCCTGATCTGCTCTATGAACGCTACGGAATTGACGGCCCCGGCATTGCAGCTGCGGTAACGGAATTCTTTGCAGACTGATGCAGACAGGGGAAAAGCCGATGGTCCAGCGAATCAGAATTGAACACAACCGCTTTTATGATTCTATTGTGCTGATGAATGCCACCAAATGTCTTCAAGCGAAGGAGGGCATTGTCGATGCGCTGATTGTCATGGGAACGGAAAGCAATGGGGAAATTCTCCGGGAAATGGGGTTTTCCGGAAGCGAAGCCGACAGCGCCGGACCAAACGACCTGATCATAGCCTGCAAAGCGGCTGACGAGAAGATCTGGGACGAACTGAATTTCGATAGCCTGTTCAGTCAAAGCCCGTCCGGAGCGGCAGCAGCTTGCGGGATATCAGGAGGCGAGCCAGTCTATCCGGATCTTGCAGCGGTACTCCAGGCCCATCCCGAAGTGAATACTGCCGTTATTTCAATTGATGAACGCTTTGCAGCCTTCGAAGCGGAAAAGACCCTCTCTGCGGGGCTCTCCACTATTCTGTTCAGTTCTGGAATCCCGACCGGTGAGGAACGGAAACTGAAGGAAAAGGCCTTTCACCGTCAGGTACTGCTTATGGGTCCGGACTGCGGGGTATGTAATCTGCACGGGAAAGCATATGTGCTGGCCAGCATGACCGATACCGGCCCAGTCGGACTGATCGGGCCTTCGGGCAGCGGGCTTCAGGAACTTTCGGCGATTCTTTCCAGCCGCGGAGTCGGTGTCAGTCAGGTTATCGGCTCCGGCGGGTATGATCTGCATCCCGATGTAGGCGGAATTACCACAAAATCAGGAATTGCGTATCTCGAGCGGGATCCTGGCACGGGAATTATCATCCTGTTCTACAAAAAAAGTACCGATCAGATCAGAAACGAACTGGGCAACCTGCTCGAAAACTGCTCGAAACCGGTCTTGGTGTGCAGTTTTGGTGAAGACCCGGCTTACTGGCAGTCACGCAATATCCCGGCCTACCAGACTATGGATGAAACAGCCCGTGCAGCTGTTCATCTCCTCCATGCCGGCAGGTCGTCGGCTCCGGACGGAGTGCTTACGCCGTTTTCAAACCCTGATCATGAAATTCTAAAGCTGATACAGCGAATCCGCAGCAGCGGCGAAATCACCGACCGGTATCTGAAAGGTGTTTTCGGAGCAGGCACGTTTTCTGCCCAGCTGCAGAGCATCTTTTCCCAGGCTGGACTGACAATTGCGAGTAACCGTCCTTTCGGAGGGGGTACTGCCCTGGATCGGGAAAGCAGAATAGGGCATGTCTGCATTGATGTCGGGGCTGAGGAATTCACTTCCGGTCGGGCTCATCCGGTCATTGATCCGCTGCCCTATCGCCTGCAGATCCAGCGGTTTTTCCATGATGGTGATACCGGTATTCTGCTGGCCGATGTGATATTAGGACCGGCTTGCCACGAAAATCCGGCCCAGTATCTAGCTGATGCGGTTATATCCGCTCGAACCTCGACGGGAAGAACTATACCCTGTATCGCATCAATCTGCGGGACGGAATTGGATCCTCAGTCACTGCACCGCCAGAGGGAAATTCTAGAGCAGGCCGGTTTCACCGTATTTGAAACCAGCGCTCAGGCGGCCCGGTTCTGCGCTCTGCTCTTTACCCCTGATCCGCAGACCCTGCTGAAAGAATGGCATTTCCCGTTACCGGATACAACTCAAACCGACAGCCGGAAAGCTGGCGAGCTGATCGGTGAATATGACCGAGCAGGACTCCCCCCGGCATGTACGGTCGTCAATATCGGATCGGATCACATGGGTCGTGCGCTGGCTGCCCAGGGTGTTCCGGTTTTCCAGGTCAACTGGAAACCGCCTGCCGGAGGAGATGCGGTACTGTATCGAAGAATCAGGGAAATTCGCAGCGACAGGTTGGCTTCTGAATGGATCGACCAAGCCAACCGTCGGGCACTGAGGATTGTAACGGAAGGTGAGCCGGTGTGGGTTGATGCGGCTCCAGCTGGAAGCGTTGTGCCTGGTTTCAAGAAACACATGATTCTGCATACCGGGCCGCCTATGGACTTCGAACTGATGATGCCGGCCCATCGCAGCGGAATCATCGGGGGGGCGCTTTTTGAAGGACTTGCAGATACCGCTGAAGAAGCTGTCGCAAAGATTCACAGCGGTGAAATTGTCCTGTATCCTGGAATTGACTGGCATGTGCCCAGCGGGGGCATGGCACCGACAACCTATTCTATGCCGGTCATTGTTTCCGAGGATCGCAAACACGGAACGCGAGGCTACTGCCCGATTCAGGAGGGCCCCTCATATCAGGCGTTACGCTGGGGTGTCTATGACGAGGTTGTGAAGGAACGGCTTGACTGGTTTACAACCGTGCTTACCCCCTGCCTGAGCAGTGCCCTGAAGAATCTGGGCGGAATTCAGCTGAGGAACATTATTGCGAAATCACTGCTGATGGGGGATGAAAACCACAGCCGGGAGACAGGCACTTCTCTGCTGCTCGCCTCGGAGCTGGCCCCTGAAATTGGCGGTTCCGGGCTGCCGCCGGAAGAGCTGAAAAGAATATTTTCATTCTTTCACAGTGCCGACCGGTTTGCCCTTCATGTCTGCATTGCAGGTGCGGCATCAGTGCTCAGAAATATAGAGGATATTCCCGGCTCTACAGTGATGTCAGCACTGTGTGCGAATGGAGTCATAACCGGTATCAAGGTGGCTGGAACGGGAAGCGAATGGTTCACTGCTCCATCGCCGGTGATCAGGGGGCAGTATCTGAATCCGAATTGGACAGCGGATGATACCGTGCCCCTGGCGGGTGACAGCACGATGGTTGAAGTATATGGGCTCGGCGGACTCTCCGCCGCCGCCTCTCCAGCCGTTACGCTGCTGGCAGGCGGAAATGTGGAAGATGCAGTCGCGCGGACGAGGGAGATGTGGAATATCACCTTGGGTAAACATCCCCATTACGGTATCCCGCTGCTGAATTTCGATGGTGCACCTGCATGTGTCGATGTTCTGAAGGTGCTGGAGACCGGCATTGTCCCGCAGAGCCATGCTGGTATTATCCTGAAAAAAGGCGGGCAAGCCGGTGCCGGAGTAGCCGGGATTCCCATGCAGTGCTTCGTTCAGGCCTTCAGGCGTTTTGCCGATGTACTGGAGAAACAGGGGGCCAAGAGGTGAATATTCTGGTAATAAACGTCGGCAGCACCTCCCTAAAATTCAAGTTCTACGGTATGCCCGGAGAAGCAGTCCTGGCAGAAGGCGGCATCGACAGAATCGGTGAAGAGCTTTCAAAGATTTCTTTTACCTGCAGAGGGGAGGCTGATGCGCCCTACCACCGGAATGTTGCAGATCAGGAGACGGCTGTAGGCCTGGTAATTGATCTGCTGGCCGGCTGCAGGGATATCGCCGATTCCGCAGCAGGTAGGTTGGATGCGGTTGGGTTTAAAACGGTCCATGCCGGCAGCGAGTTTGGCCCTGTGCGCATCGACGAAGAGGTGATCAGCAGGATGGAGGAGTTCAGCTCCGCAGCTCCTGCCCATAACCCCGCCTACCTGGCCGCAATTCGCAGCTTTCAGCAGCGAATGCCTGACCTTCCGCTGGTTGCGGTGTTTGAGACGGGTTTTCACCGCAGCATTCCCGATTATGCTTACCT
>CAYSRK010000276.1:0-4966 GCA_964433385.1 uncultured Spirochaetales bacterium | reverse complement strand
ATCAATCCGTGTATGCTGATATCCTCGGCGCCCAGCCCGGTGCTGATACACAGCGCGAGAACGGCGATAACTGCGGTCCGTGAAATCCGGACGGTATGGTTGCGAGTGTTTCTCATCGGGTGCCTCCTCATAGGCGCGGTCCCATGCGCATCTGTCTCTCGCTGAAAAACGAGTCACTGAAGCTGCCGCTGAATGATACTTCATCCATGGTTATTCGGGTGGATGTTCCCTTTTCCAGATTTCTCATGGTCATATCGGTAATAACCCATATGTTGTCTATCTGTCTGCTTTCATCTACTGTCAGGCGCCTGGTAACTGATCCGGTTTGATCGATGAATTCCTTTTTCAGGCCGATCCATACATCTTTGACAACCCAGCTGACCGTTTTTGCAATATTCGGGTCGGGTTCAATGGGAACGCTCTCTACCACGTAGCAGGGCTGTCCGTTGACAATCTCCTCTTTAAGGATAGTGTGGGTATCTGCAGACGGGTTGCGGGCTCCCATGTCATCGTAGGTGAAATCAGATCCCATGAATGCATCACCGCTGTTGTCGGCGGCAATCCGTTTTACTCTGCGCAGGGCAGGCAAGTAGATCCATCGATCATCAGCTTTTCCGTCAGCATAGCTGAAGCTCAGAAAGCTGGTGTTCCTCACGTCGGCCGGGGCGGTGAAGAACATGATCTTTTTCTCGACCTCACTGTCGCCGCTACGGAACTGGACGATGCTGCGGTCTCTCTCCGCTCCGCGGGAATTTGTGATCGTCATGTGCAGATCTGCCTGCATGGCGTCCCCGACGGGGCGCCGGTAGACCTGTTCCATGACCTCCAGGCCTGTGATTCCGTCGGCCGGAGCATCCTGTGCCGCGAGCGGCAGGGTGAGCAGCAGTCCGAAGACGGCTGCCGTCAAACTTGTTTTCTTACCGTTTCTGTTCATACGTTGTAATCCTCCTGTCGGATGGTGGTATGTGGTTCCTGATTTTTTTTCCGGGGAAGAAAGCGTCCCCTCTTGTCTAATGCGATTACTGCGGCGGGCAGGATAGAGAGGGTGCCGAGAGCGCTGACCGCCATATTGAGCACGATCAAGGAGCCTACCTGCCGGTTAGGCGGGAATACGCTGAACATCAGCACGGCAAATCCGCCCATGACTGCCAAAGCATTCCAGATGATGGCTCTCCCGGTATGGGAGACGGTCACGTAGACCGCTTGCTCAATGGTGCGGCCTTCAATCCTCCGGTTCCGGTAGTGCTCGATGAAGTGAATGGCATAATCTACGCCGATGCCGACAGCGATGCTGGAGATCAGGGCTGTCGCTGAACTGAGGGGGACATTGAAGAGCCCCATGACTCCGAAATTCACCACTGCGGTTACGGCGATAGGAATTGTGCCGATCAGTCCTATCGCGAGACTGCGGAACAGGGCAGTCAGCAGCAGCGCTACAATGACAAACGAGAGCAGCAGGCTGATAATCTGCCCTTCCAGCAGCAGCTGGGAGAACACAAAGGCCTTATACCCGCTTCCGGCGTACTCTACGGATACATCGAATTCCTCGAATGTCCCCCGCCAGGGTTCAATGCCGGCGATAATTTCACTCATAACCGATGAACTGTCGCTTTTCATCTGAAAGGTCATACAAGCGGTTTTGTAATTGTAGTCAACGACCGTCTCCAGGGTTTCCGGGTCGCCTGAAAATTCGTAGAGCAGGAGATACTGGGCTATGAGTTCCTGATCATCAGGTATGCGCGAATAGGTTTCATCGTCCTCATGCATTACCCGGTTCATTCTTCTGATGAAATCGGTCAGGGAAAACGATGCCCCCACCGTCTCGTGTTCAGCAATTTCCCGCTGCAGGGCATCCATGGCCTTAAGGAGGTCGGGGTTTTTAAAAGCCTGTTCCTCATCTGCGGTGAGTATGATATTCAGAGAAGATGTCCCGCCGAATCGGGTATTCACGAATCTGTCGGTAGCAGCAATAACGCTGTCTTCTTCAAAATTGGCCAGGAAGCTGGTGTCAATCCAGACTTTCTGCATTCCGATTATACCCAGGGCAAGGATCACAACGGCTGCTGCAGTGATCGACAGAGGATGCTTGAGGATCACGGCAGCCCATCGGCCTCCAACCCCGGCACCGGCAGGCTTTGATCCGGAGTTCGCAATCGGCTCTTCGTCGATCATCTCGTCAGATAACTCCTTTCCATGTTTCGGAACTCCGAGGAGGTGAATGCTTGCCGGAAAGAGCAGGAGAGCAAGGACCATCTCTGTCAGGACTCCGATGGAGGAGAAGAGACCGAAATATCGTACGGGAAGAACCTGGCTGGTCATGAGTGCGGAGAATCCGATGGCAGTAGTGACCGCAGCCATCGAGACCGGTCTGATCATGGCATGAAGTACTGAATGGATCAGTTCGTTCTTCGGGATATCCGGGCGCTGACGGACTATATGGCGAATCGAGTTGTGCATATGAATCCCGTATGCGACTCCGATAGCGATCAGCATTACGGGAATCATCGTATCGACCGCATAGACTGGTACCCCCAGCAGCGCCATGGCACCGAAGGCTGTCAGGGTCCCCATCATCACAATGACCATGTTCAGAATGGTGTCTCGAACGCTTCTCAGCAGTATCAGCTGGACGATAACCATAACTGCCATAACGAGCGGGAACATGATGGCCATATCAGCCGGTCCCAGTTCCGCCAGAGCGCCTTCCACAATCGGTCGCCCTGCACTATAGATTGTCTCCGGTCCTTCCCACTGCTCTGCGTAGGCTGTAAGCCGTTTCTGCAGGTCCTTTGTATCGGCGGAGGAATCTATTTGGGCAACGATCAGCGCTGCTGCAGTATCAGTGCTCACGACTCTTGAGAAGACCATTTCGTTGGATACCACTTTCGCCCGCAGATTCTCCAGTTCTTCATCAGTCTGAGGTATACCGTTCGGGAAGAACGGTTCGACTTCAAGTCCCCATTCGCTTCCTGTGATATTGTCCGCGGTAGCGAGAGAGGTAACGCTTCCTTTTTTGATTTCTTCGAAGGCCTTTGGCAGGTCGATGCTTATCGCCTCAATTTTTGCCAGTGTTTCGGGATTGAATATAGTTGTCGGGTGCTCAATGGCCAGCAGGACTGAATCCTCTATTCCGAACAGGGCTTCTGCTTCGTCACTGAAGGCAAAAGCGGGATGTTTAGCGGGCATGTACTCATTCAGGTCTGTTTCCAGCACTGCATTGTCAGCAATGGCGGCAATGAAAATCCCCGCTGCTGCAAGAATTGCAATGATCAGCAGCAGCGGCTTTTGTGTAAGGAAGATGATGATACGCATGGGTGCTCCTCAATCTGTTGAATGTTTGTTAACGATAACTAATCTGGCAGGTACAGCGTATCCGCCGGACAGCAAGTTTTTGTAACAGCTGAACTGGCGGGAAGGGGACTGGACAGAATCTCCTTCCGCAGCGGTTCGGGTTTCAGGCTTATGCTCTGAAAAGGCTGCAGAAGAGGGCAGTCTGCGAGTCAGCCTCATCAGTGAGGGGAGGGCTGCTGTCTGACAGGTGCCAGCGGGTAACGGAAAGACGGATTGTTCCGAGTATAATCAAGGCAATGTCGTCTGATGAGAGGTCAGCCCGGCATTGTCCTACAGCTTGATAGCGGCTGATAATCTGCTGCAGCAGGCCGGTTATTTCGGCGAGCATGCCGGCAAGCAGCGGGCGCAGGGCGGCATCGGCGTGAAATGCCTCTTCGGTGAAAACAAAGAGGGCAAATGCCGGGTTGGATTCTATTCTGGCGAAGAGGGCAGAAAGAAACTTTTGGGTAAAACGGGTAAAAGGTTCCTGTTCGGCATCCATCTGTCTGATGACGGTAACGATTGACTGCTGGAGATGCTCGAGAAGGCTTACCAGCAGGTCATGTTTACTGGTAAAGTGCCGGTAGACAGCCGGCTCGGTTACACCGATTACCGCTGCAACATTGCGGATGGTGAGTTTGTACGTTCCCTCACTGACGATGATGTTCATAGCGGCTTGAATGATTTCCTTCTGACGTTCTGTGAGCATAGGGTTCCTCCTGGTATTCCGACAGGCAGACAGGATAGGCTGTGTCAAATACTAGTTAACGATAACTAACTTACCTGAACTTCTCAGCCTGGTCAAGCGGTTCAGGGAAAATTGTGTCAGGGTTCGCCAAAATTACTGGACTTGCCGGTCAATTCAAGTTGAATAAATCACCGCCTCTGGCGGTTTCCGTATACTGCCAAGTCATTGACCTGCGTCAGCTGATACCCGGAGGTACGCGTCAGCCTGGATATATCCGTCGCAGTCGCCCACGATGCCCTTGAAAACATCGCTGGAGCGCGAGACGTCGTACTGGAAGTACGCTGCCGGCTTGTCCGCAGCCGCACTGTAGATGACCCACATCCAGGAATCAAGGGTGTCGCTGCGCCCTTTCTCGTCAAGGACTTGAATTTTCGACTCGTCTGCGTTTACGGCAGGCTGGGAGCGTATGAAGTCCCTGATCGCCTGTGCCACAGGGTTTAGCTCCGAACCGGCCCGAAGGTGCCAGTTCGCAAAGTTCTGTTCGCTCAGCTCAATGCCCAGGTTCCTCTTCAGCCTGCAGCCCATGTAAAGATTATCCTCTGATACGAGTCGGATGAAATTCGTGGAAGGATGCTTCAGGTACCGAGGTTTGCAGTATAAAATACTCATACTGTCATTAACATAGTTTGCGGTTGTTGTTCTTTTATTCTCACGGAACTGAGTCGTGAAAATATATACCAATCTCCTATTCTGAGCCGTCCAGCAAGTACAATTATTTGTTCGACTTATTTCACTTGATCCCACCCCTGTCGGTATAACGCACCAATATGGGTATCGAGAGTAAACATCCGGACATGCTCATCACGATTTGAGTTTCATCAAGTATTCCCGCTGTACCATCCGGATTCCAGCAGAGACCGATAAGCCTTTCGATCTGAAGTGCTGCTG
>CAYSRK010000275.1:0-5722 GCA_964433385.1 uncultured Spirochaetales bacterium | reverse complement strand
GATAAACCGGTCCCGATCAGGATCTGTGGGGTTGTTCGGGTCCACTTTCAGCACATGATAGTAGAGCACCGTCAGGATATCGACGCTTGACAGCGCTCCCCCGGTATGGCCGGTTCCGGCATGATAGATCATGCCGAGCAGCCCTCTGCGGATCTCAGCCGCCTTCCTCTCCAGAAACCTCAGATCGTTCATGCTCTCTCCCGATTCTCATCTGCCGAGGAAGCACTCCTGCAGCCCTTCCTCGCCTTCTTTCCCCACGCTTGCCTACAGTGCAGTATACTCCCACTTCAGATAACGAGTCAGCGCTTCTTCAATCACCCCGGCATAATCCCCGCGGACCATGGAGACATGGTGCTCGAAACCCTCCCTGCAGACATGGTCCATAACGCTGTTCAATCTTGGAATATGGCATACCGCTATTCCGCCGTCCATAGCGTAGGGTTCATCGAGAAAAGCGCCGCTTCCGCCGTACGCCTTGATAATGCCGCGTGAATCATCAGTCGAGACCCTGAAATAGGTCATGCCGCCCGGTGCAACCTTTCCCTTGACGGCACCGAAGCATCTCTCTTTCCCAATGGTGTTTCCCAGAACATCAAGCTGGCCGAAGGTGAGCGGATTTCCCATGAAGCCTGCCGGATAGTTGCTGCAGTGAGTGCACACGCAGATATCCCGGTCATAGTCAAAATTATTGTTCCAGTCGAGGAAACCAGGAGCCTCTTCGGCAGCAAGGCGCAAGATATACATGGAGAGAGCCCCAGCGACGTCCATTTCACAGGCTGAGGGAAAGCCTGCCTCGCCCATCATGCTCATGGACAGACAGGCTGCGCAGCCATAGTTTTTCTCTATGCTGTCCCAGCACTGGACAGCAGTCGCATCAAGCTGCTGCTCCTGGACGAACTTCTCAAGCACTGAGGTAAGTTTAGCCTGCCTGACTACCTGCTGTGCGGGTATATGGGACTCAACCGTACCGTAATGTGCAATAGCGTCGAGCTTTTCCGCAACTGCCGCCCCATCATCCTTCAACGCTTCAGCGGATGCGATAATTTCTGACATATCTACCGGAACGACGGTGACGCCGGCTTTCTGCAGCAGCTTTTCGCTGAACCTCACCGTCTGAAAGGGTGCAGGACGCGCTCCGACCGCTCCGATCCGGGCGTTCCTCACCCCCTTCACAATCCTGCAGACTGCCGCAAAACGGTCGAGATCCTTACTGAATGCATCAGAGGTAATATCGAGTGTGTGGCTTGAGGTATTGGTAAACGGAATGCCGTACTGATACAGGTTATTGCATACCGATATCTTGCCGCAGAATGCATCCCGTCTGTGAAACACATCCACTTTGTCATTCTCGTCGTTTGACGCCTGAACCAGCACCGGTACATTGAGGTCGGCTAATTTCAAGGTATTCACCACCCCGACCTCATCCCCGAAGTTCGGAAGGATAACAAGAATCCCGTCAATGCGGTCACGCTCCCGCCTGAACAGTTCTGCGCCTTTCCTGGCATCCTCATACCCCTCCACCACACCGGTCGG
The DNA here is from genome assembly GCA_964433385.1 of uncultured Spirochaetales bacterium. Classification (GTDB taxonomy): domain Bacteria; phylum Spirochaetota; class Spirochaetia; order JABMQR01; family JABMQR01; genus M55B182. The sequence goes on along the minus strand of CAYSRK010000275.1, from coordinate 4,189 downwards.
CGTGGCATCTGTATCGAGAATGACGTAATCAATCTGCTTTTTTTCGAGTACGGACAGAATATCTCTTCGTCCAGCTAAGGCAAGCTCCGGGTTGAAGAATCCTCTTGTCCCCACGATTACTCCAAAGACCATCTTTTTCTTATCCATACCACATCCTCCTCTACTGGCAATCTCTCTGCTGTGCCGCCCGATGCAGAACTGTCGATTCGGTGTTCCGTTTCGTATCCGCCTTCTCGGAACACTGAACAGAGCGACACCTCCTGCAGCAGGCTTGCCGGTGCTCGCAGCATATTCCCCCGCCCAAGGTCTTAGCCCTCACGCTCCCGTTCCGGTGAAGCTGCGTACCTGCTCTGCTCAATCAGGAGTATTAACGGGTTAAAGCCCGCTCCATAGACTCAAGGGACTCGTACCCCGACTGACTTGCAAGGTATCCGTACACTGCAATCGACATATTCTCCCCTCTCGCCGCATAGCTTTCCACGTCCTTCCACAGCAGCTCCAGGGTCCTTGCGGAATAGGTCTCAAGCTCCCCCTTGAGATAGTTTGAAAAGTCTTCTATATCTCTCGCACCTCTCATGACATGGGGATAATCCCGGAGCATATCCTGCTGCCACACTCTGAACTGGTCCGCTATCGGCTGAATCAGAGGATTGTCAGAGTACGGCGGGATAAGATTATCCATTCGGGCATACTTAACTGTCATAAGGTTAACACCTTTACGTTCCGCCTCCTGCAGATCATTGAGATAGCTCTCGCAGGTTTCTTCCGACCAGGTGGAAAACTGCCCCCTCCTATGGAGCTTCATGTCCTCCATATGGCTTCGGCAGGAAGGCTCCTCTCCGGTAGGAACCCGGAGAAACATATCAACCTCAATATCCAGGATTCTATGGACTGTTCTGTTTTTGTTCTCGGCCACTTCTGCTGCTCCTTTCCAATCTTCATCATTGCACAAACCCGATTTTTTCCCTGAGAACGCTGTCCTCTATCATTTCCTGAACGAGGAAGCCGGTATCCTGCAGGAAGCTTCCTTCCTGCGGGAACTTTCCTTCCCCGGAAACTCCCAGATTCTGCTTGATTTTCTCTGCAAGGAGAGAAGCGCACGCTTCAATCACCCTGCTTTTTTCGCCCTGCTCCTCAGTCCGTAAAAGTATTTCAAGCATATGCGCGATTCTGCGCCCAAAATCACCCGATTCTCGTAATGCCCTGAACTGCCACTTGTAAAAAGGCCGATACCTCCGCTCAAGGAGCAGACTGAGAGAAGCAGCCTCACGGGCTGCCATCGCCAGATCATACGCAGCAGCAAGGCGGTCTCCCCGTTTCCACGCCCTGCCCAGATTGTACTGACCGTGCTGGGAGAACAGAACACAGTGTGAGGCAATCTTCTTGTACCACACATCCCTCGGATAATACGCAGCCAGCGCCTCCCTGATCCTGGAAAAATGCCCCGCCTCATCATAAAACACCGAACCGTTGGTGCACAGTGAAAGGTTTTCCTCCGAAACCTGTATCCATTCGAGCAGATCGCGGGGAGCATGACCGCTGCCCAGATACGTCTCATAAAAACGGGATACGCCGATCACCCCGTCCCGCAGCGCCCCGGTATCGACCCGGTGTACCGGTCCGTGACCGCAGCACTCTCCCGGGAGCGATGAGTAGAGCTTCTGCAGGGCTCCGCCCCAGGTCTGAAAGAGTTCATCGGGAACCCATATGCAGACCTTCGGTCCCCAATCGTGGTCCCGGGAAATGTCGTCATCCCACCCGTAGCACTCCGAACCTGGACCAACGAGACCAAATGCGAGCAGAGGATAGACATCGGGAAATTCCCTCTGAAAAGCCGGCTTCACCAGAGTCTCAAAGTACCGGCGGGACAGCTCGAGCCCCTTCACCCTAACTCTCCCGACCTGCCTGATCCGCCCCGACCTGGACATCCAGACCAAGCCTCCGGCCGATTTCAGCAAAAGGCTCACACGATTCTTTTGGAAGATTCTGCACCCTGGCCATCGAGTAGATCCGTCCGAGACCTTCATACTTTGCGGCGCCGAGCCGATGAAACGGCAGCAGTTCCACCTTCCGAACCGCAGTCTTTTCGCTGAGGAACTCCATCATTGAGGTAACAGTCGCCGTATCGTCATTGAACCCGGGCACTACGGGTATACGTACTATGACATTTCCGTGCTCCCTGCTGAGCCTGCTGATATTGCTCAGGATCTTCTTCAGGGGAACGCCGGTATGCGTTTTGTGCATCTGTGAGTCGATATGCTTCAAATCATGGTACACCAGATCAACATGGGGCAGGACCTTCTGAAACTGTTCCCAGCTGACGTGGCCGGCAGTCTCCAGGGCGGTATGAATGCCCTCTTTCTTCAGCATCCCGGCCAGCACGCCCAGTTCGTCAGCCTGAAGAAGGGGCTCTCCCCCGGAAAACGTTACGCCGCCCCCGCTTTCCTCATAGAAGCTGCGGTCCTTCATGATCTCCTCGAAGAGAGATTCCACGCTCCTTTCTTCGCCGATGATCTTCCTGGCATTGTAGAAACATACATCCACGCACGCCCCGCAAAGTATGCAGGTATCATGATCAGTGACATAGCCGAACGGGATGACGAATGAAATGGATGATGTCGGACAGGCCGCAACACATTTCTTACAGCCGGCACACTGGTTTTTATAATACATCACCTGAGGTTTCATCAGATGAGACTCCGGATTCTGACACCAGGTGCAGCGAAGATTGCAGCCTTTGAGAAAGACAACCGTACGGATTCCGGGGCCGTCCTCAGTTGCGTAACGCTCAAGTTCAAATACTACCATGCCGCGGACCCCTTGAATCAGGTATTCTGTCTGCTGTGAAAACTGAGATGCCCATCCTGATACGATCCCACAAGCTTTCGGCAAGTCTCACCTATCTTGAGCTGTGTCGGGACAACGACCCTTTTGTGCTCCTGATTTTCGGAATCACGCTCAAGCCTCTCCATCATAATATTGAAAGCCTGCTCACACAGAGCGTTAATGTCCTGCTTGACCGTGGTGAGCTTGCTGTTGTACAGATTGGCGAAGGGAATGTTGTCAAATCCTATCAGGGAGATATCCTCGGGAATGGATATGTTCAAACTCTTCGCCTTGCTTATCGCTCCGAAGGCCATCTGATCGTTGGCGCTGAATATGGCAGTGGGCCACTCGGGCAGGGTCAGGAAATACTCCATTGCGTCAATCCCCGATTCAAATCTGAAATCCCCCTTATACATCAGCTCCTCACGTACAGGGATGCCGTACCCTTTCAGCGCGTCACGATACCCGTTCAGCCGGTCTTCAGCAGACGGCCAGCTTCTGGGGCCGCCGATGAAACCGATGCTGCGGTGATTGAGCTGAAGCAGATACTCTGTAGCCTGCTTGCCGCCGCGGTAATTGTCGCTTGAGACTTCGGAAATCTTTCCTTCCTGGTAGTGGCGATCAATCAGGACCACTTCCGTGTATTTCTGGGCCTGCTCTATAGTGCTCAGGGCAATACCTTCAGCAAAGATTATCCCTCCGATCTTGTTGTCGCAGAGGTAGTCGAGGTAGATCTTTTCCTTTTCCTCATCAGCCTCGGTGTCGCAGACCGTCAGGGGAATTCCCTGCTCCATAGCAAGGTGGCTTATTCTCCTCACGATAAGCGCAAAAAAGGGGTTTAAGATATCAAAGACAAATAACGCAAGCCCCCATCTTGATTTGGAGCTCAGGCGTGAGGCAAACGGATTCGGTTTGTAACCGACCGCCCTCATAGTTTCCTCTATCTTTTCCCTGAGAGGAGAAGCGACGAGTGAAGGATTGTTCAGAACCCGCGAAACCGTAGCGGGAGAAGCGCCGCTGAGCTTCGCGATCTCAGTGATGGTATATCGTTTCACGTACACACCTTGAAATCGTTTTCATTTCTCTTATTGTATGAGCAGTCATTTCATTTGTCAAGAAAATATTCCCGACAGCAGTCATTTGCGGAGATAAAACAATGAATTTTTCATACCACTTTTTTGTTAAACATATACCATAATCACATTTTTGAGAATTTACTTTTCCCTTACTTCATTCTATAATTTCTTCATGAAGAATAAAGTGAGGCTCTTTTCGAAAAAATAAGTGATTTTACTATACAGAGAGAGAATCCTTTGGTATAATAAATTATGAGCGAAAAAGAACAAAAAGCATTGGAAATATA
>CAYSRK010000274.1:0-1842 GCA_964433385.1 uncultured Spirochaetales bacterium | reverse complement strand
ATAAGCCCGCTTTCGTAGAGCTTTTGAGCGACACGCATCGTCTCCCGGGCTGAAAGCCGCAGCTTCCGGTTCGCCTCCTGCTGAAGCGTCGAGGTGGTGAAGGGTGCGGCAGCTCTCGTGCGGGTCTCCTTCTTCTGCACCGAGGAAGTTACCCACCGCTCATGCCGCAGCTCCCTGACCAGCGCCTCGGCCTCATCCTTTCCGAGGCGGAGCGTACCCTCCCTGTCCAGGTAGGCCCCGGTAACCGGGTCAAAATCGCGACTTACGGCAACCCTCTTCCCGGCCGTACTCTCCAGTCTCGCCTCGAAGCCGGACTCGGAATCATCCCCGGGATAGAGAACCGCCTTTGCATCCCAGTAGGTTTCACTGCGGAACTGCAGCCGCTCTCGCTCCCGGTCTACTATCATCCGCAGTCCGGGTGACTGCACCCGTCCGGCAGACAGACCGAAGGCAATTTTCTTCCACAGCAGCGGTGAAAGGGTATAGCCGTAGAGCCGGTCAAGGATACGGCGGGTTTCCTGGGCGTCAACGATGTGAGTATCGACCGGACGGCCGGTCTCAAGGGCGTGTTCAATCGCCTTTTTGGTGATTTCGTGGAAGATCATCCGCTTGTAGGGCACCTTGGGTTTGAGCAGCTCAAGCAGGTGCCAGGAGATGCTCTCCCCCTCACGGTCCTCGTCAGTCGCGAGAAGCAGCTCATCAGCCTCCTTGAGCTTTTTTTTCAGCTCATTGATCGTCTTGCTCTTACCCCGGGGCAGGACGTAGAGGGGTTTGAAGCCGTTCTCAATATCTATACCGAGCTTGGCCCACTCCTCTTTCTTGTAAGCTTTCGGTATCTCGGCGGCTGACTGGGGCAGATCCCGCACGTGGCCGACGCTCGCCTCCACCACGTAGCGGGAGGGAAGAAATTTTTTTATCGTCCGGGCTTTGGTCGGGGACTCAACAATTACTAGTACGGTACCTTTCATGAAACATCCTTTTACCGGCGTATCCGCAGGCGCTGCTTTCCTTATGTACCAATCAAAACCGGAACATGTCAAGGGGCCCTAAAAGAGAGGCAGGGTTGCACCTATCTATTTCCGTGCATATGCCCGTTCTCTCAGCCGCTGAGGCTCGGGTCGATCGAAATAAACTCCCTGAATTCCCGGTTCCCCAGCAGAAACAGCCCAGGCACCCCGCAGAGAATCATGCTCACAGCGATAATGAGCTTCAGCGGCAGGATTTCTCCCATCCAGCCCCCTGCAGCCATTGCGAGCGGCATGAGCCCCGTCAGCAGCATATTGAGCAGACTGAAGACCTTTCCCCGTTTATCGGGGGGAATGGTGAGCTGCATGACTGTCTCAAGCAGAATATTCACAATCGCGTTACCGAAACCGGTTACCAGGCCCACGGCAAGCATGACCGGATAGACCTGCACGAGGGGAATGAGCACGAACAGGAAGGTGAAGGAGAGCAGCGTACCCATAAACCAGGCGTAGCGGGTCTTTGGGGTAATCCTGAACATTGAAAGAAAAACCATGCCCAGCATGCTTCCTGCCGCCGATACCGCCATGAAGACGCCGTAGCGGGCCGGTCCGAGCGCCGGGTTTGCGTCGAAGAGGGGCAGCAGCAGCAGAAAGCCGATGGAGGCAAAAAAATTGAGCACTGATCCGACGATTAGCAGCGTAAGGATCCCCTTGTTCGACCAGACAAAGCGGTATCCCTCTCCCATATCCTGAAAAAAGGTAAGATTCCTGCGTTCAGCCCCATGCTCCGGTACTTCAATGAAGGTTTCTGAAATACCTGAGAGCAGATAGGAGATGCCGTTAATGAGGAACATAAGCGGAGCCCCGAGGATGGAGT
>CAYSRK010000273.1:0-3543 GCA_964433385.1 uncultured Spirochaetales bacterium | reverse complement strand
CGCAGGAGAAAAAATAAAAAGTGAATCAGCTCTCATATTTTTGTTGACAATGCCAGGGAATCCGTAGTTCAATACTAAAAGTGAGAACTGATTCATTTGTCATTTTACACAGGAGGTAGATTCATGAAGAAACGGCTTATCGCAGCGATCGTTCTGCTCGCCCTACTGCCGCTGGCTCTCTTTTCAGGAGCCGCTGGTGAAGGCGACGCAGTAAAACCGATCAAGTTCGGCGGTGTCTGGCCGCTTACAGACATTACCGGCGAGCAGGGCAGCAAAGCTGCTCAGATAGCAGTAGACGAGCTCAACGCCAACGGCGGGCTGCTCGGAAGACCGGTTGAGCTGGTTGTCATCGACAGTGAGTTCAGCCCGGAAAAGGGTGCGGCGGCCATAGAACGGCTTGCCACAGTCGACAAAGTGGACTTTTTCATCGGCGGCATGGCATCCGGCGTGCACCTTGGGCAGATACCCATTATGAAAAAGTATCAGAAGATCACCATGTGGACCGGTGCAGCCAGTTATCTCGCTGAAAACGCTGTAGGACCTGACCAGGACTGGTACTTCCATCTTCACCCGTGGGACTACAACCAGGGAGCGAGCTATGTGACCGGATGGAATGAAATTGCAGAGAAGTATCCGGAAGTCATCATCGATCGCTGGTTCCTCGCCTACGAGGAAGGCCCCTTCGGCAGCTCCTCATTCGAGGCGACCAAGCAGCTCTTCTCAGACCTTACCGTTGACGGGGCTGCGTTCCAGTCGGCAGCAGCCGGCGGCGGCGACTATTCGGCAGTCATTGAACATGCCAAGGCGTACAAGCCGGACGTATTTATCTGGGCCGGGTACGACGCCGACGCACTTCCGCTGCTTGAGCAGGCGAAAAAGCTCAACTTCTCTCCCGCTCTCTACGTCGGAGCCCCTCCGGGATGGCCGTCTGACTTCGGCAAGAGCCCCCTGGCAGAGGGCGTAACCCTCTACGGCATGTGGGCGCCGTCGCTTAACGATGTGAGTGATGTCAGCAGGAAGTTTTCCGACGCCTATGAGGCAAAACACAATGTGCTTCCTGCAACCTATTTCGCTCCTCTGGGCTACACCGCAGTCATGATCATTGCTGAGGCGGTAGAAAAAGCCGGAACGATGGATCAGGATGCGGTTATTGCTGAACTGAAGAACTCCGCCTATGAATCACCGCTCGGCGAGGTCATCAGCTTCACCCCCTCAAACGTGATCAGCCATCAGGGCATCAAGAATCAGAAGATTCTTCAGTGGCAGAACGGACGCCAGGAGGTAATCTGGCCCTTCGAACTGGCCACCGCCGATCCGCTGTATCCATTCATTCCCTGGAATGAACGCTGATTTTCCTATCAGCTGATTCGCGGCGGGTCTTCGGACCCGCCGCAGTTCAACCGGGCCCCGGCGTCTGGTTCACACAGATACCAGCGCAGCAGAGGCTCAAGCACTAGCAAACAGAAACTGATAACCAGGAAAAAAAGAAACTGGACGGAGGATTTCCCCGTGGAACAGAATAAGACAGTCATGTACGCATCCAGCGGCTTCATTCTGGCGATGACCATACTGCTGCTGGCACTCAGGCCCTCAGCCTTTATTTTCGGCTTTCAGAGGGCCGGTATGTATGCCGCCATAGCGCTCCCCATGGCCCTGGTTCTCGGTATTGTCCATATCGTGAACTTAGCCCATGGCGAAACTATGATGATAGCGGCGTACATCACCTACGGCATCAACCTCGCCCTCGGGCTTGACCCTCTGATCGCATTCATCCTAACCGCGGTGGTCATGTTCTTTCTGGGCTGGCTCATATTCCGCTTTACCATCTCCCACACCCTTGCCGCACCCGAGCTCAACCAGCTGATCCTGACCTTCGGCCTGGCTATGGTGCTGAGTCAGGGCATCAACCTCATCGCAACTTCCCAGCCGAGAAAAATCTCCCTCGATTACGTCACCGCTTCAGCGACTATCGGATCGGTGAGTTTCGGCACGTTTGATTTCATGTTCATGGGACTCGCCCTGGTGCTGCTGGCAGGCCTGACCCTCTTTCTGAAAAAAACCAGACTTGGCAAGGCCGCCCTGGCTGTCGGGCAGAACCCCAACGGTGCACGCATCGTAGGGATCAACGTCAATGCCACCTATACCCTGATTTTCTGCATCGCCTCCGCACTCATGGGGGTTGTCGGGGCGCTGTTTTTAACCAAGATGTCGATTTTCCCGGCTGTAGGCGGACCATATACCATGAAGTCCTTCTGTCTGGTTGCCATGGCGGGTATCGGCAACCTTCCCATGATCCTGCTTACCAGTCTGGTTCTGGGACTTGCTGAGGCCGGCGTACAGGCGATTCCCGGCGGTTCGGGGTGGTCGTCACTGGTATTCTTCGGCCTTATCATTGCGGTTATTCTCTTCCGCTCCTATGCAAAAATGCCTGTCAGAAGGAGACGCAAGGTATGAAAATGAAGCAGTCGTACATCCTGCCGGCAGTTGGCGCGGTCCTGCTGCTGCTCCCCCTGATTTCCGGACCCTATGTGCAGTCGATTGGAAAGACAGTGCTCATGTACCTTATGCTGAGCATCAGCTGGAATCTTCTGATCGGTTCAGGACAGCTGAGTTTCGGAATTGCCGGGTTCTTCGGTCTGGGAAGCTACGCAGCTACCCTCGCAGCCCTCAACTGGAACCTGCCGGGTCTGCTCAGCATTCCATTCGCCTTTCTCTTTGTCGGTATCAGCGCATATGTGATCGGGCTGGTCGCTCTGCGGCTGCGGGGCATGTACTTTGCCATCTCTACGCTGGCTCTTGCTGAGATTTTCAAAGTCGTCATCCATAACTGGCACGATTTCACCGGCGGTCCGAACGGGAAGCTGCTTCCCAAACTGATATTCAACGGCGACGCCGCAGGCGCCTACATTCTGATGGCCGTCCTCACGCTCCTGGTTCTGGGGTTCAATATCTGGTTTAAGAAGAGCAAGTACCACTATGCGCTTACCTCCATCAGAAACAATGAGATAGTCGCCATGTCATCCGGCATCGATATCTATAAGTCGCTGCTGATCGTGTTCTCCGTAACGGCAGCCATCCAGGGGATGGTGGGAGCTGCTTATGCAAACCAGTACGGATTTGTGACTCCTGAAAGCAGTTTCAACGTGAACTACACCCTCCTCCCCCTCGCCATGACGCTCCTTGGCGGCCTTTATACCGTCTGGGGACCGGTCATCGGGGCGGTTCTTCTGGGAGTGCTCGGTGAATTCCTGAAACTGTACATTCCGTATGGTCACTTGATCGTATACGGGATAATCATTGTTTTGGTCATCCTGTTTATGCCCAAGGGTATCGTCGGGACACTGCAGAGCATCCGCAGAGGCAAACCGGCAGGAGATGAGGAGAGGGTATCCGCATGAGTACGCTGGAAATCAGAGGGCTAACCATCAAATTCGGAGGGCTTGTGGCGGTCAACAACGTCACCTGCACCCTGAAAAGCGGGGAAATTGTCGGCATCATCGGCCCGAACGGCGCGGGAAAGACAACCCTGATCAACCTCATTGC
>CAYSRK010000272.1:0-3917 GCA_964433385.1 uncultured Spirochaetales bacterium | reverse complement strand
ACTCCACAACGTGGATGGTGACCCCGGCGATATCATCGGTATGCCCGTCTTCAGAAGTATAGTTCACAGCGCTCGGGTCCTGGGTCTTGAGAAGGTAGGCCTCGGCGGCTTCAGCCTGCACGTCCCATTCGGCAATTGCTCCGCCGCGGGCGACCATGCCGTAATCCCCGGCTTTAGAAACAGCTTTCTTGAGCGGTCCGGCAGAAACGTTTGCCCCGTTCCAGTTAACCGCAGCTATGTAGCCGTTTATTACGGTCATATCAACAAAATATTTCCATCCGCTTCCGCTGTAACCCTCTTCTTCGGCGAAATAATGGCCGTCAGCGTAGGGACCGCGGCCTACAGGCCCGGCTGCGAGAGCTTTCTCAGCAAGGGAGAAGAACTCCACAACGTGGATGGTGACTCCGGCGATGTCGTCGGTGTGGCCGGCGTCTGAGGTGTAGGTAACAGCAGTCGGGTCCTGGGTCTTGAGCAGGTGGGCTTCAGCGGCCTCAGCCTGTACGTCCCACTCGGAAATTGCTCCGCCGTAGGCGACCATGTTGTAGTCACCGGCCTTCGAGACAGTTTTCTTGTCTCTCCCGGCCTTAACGTGAACGCCGTTCCAGTCGGCGGAAACGATGTAGCCGTTGTCCACTTCCAGAGTAACGACATATTTCCAGCCGGAGGAAGAAAAACCATCCTCCATGGCGAAGTAGATGCCGTCCTCATACATGCCGCGTTCTTTCTCGGGTTCAGCCGCAGCCTGGGGGGCGCTTTTCATCCAGCCCTCCGCCTTCAGCTGATCAGCCCGGTCCAGAAGGGCCTCTCGCTCATTTTCTCCCTGGGCTGACGCACCGAAGGCAGCCAGGAGAATCATCAGTGTAAGCAGTACTTTTCTCATATATTCCTCCCACAGAATTATGTTCAGCTTCCTTGTGAACTGAAATAGGTTAGAGAAATTATAAGATAATAATTTATAGATTTCAAGAGGTCAGAATAAAAATCAGACCTGAGTCGCCGCAGATTCCGGGGCCCGGCGCGCAGTGCTGTCGGGTGCGGATGAGGTTTGACTTTTTGCCTGCCTGCTGGTACTGTAATCGGGCATGAAAACCTGGAAAGCGGGAGATGCGGCCGTGGTGATTCTCGCTGCCGCTGCAATCATATATCTGTACATCAGCATCTACAGCGGCGCTGCCGGGAGCGTGGGGCTGGTGGTTCGCGTGAAGGATCAGACCTGGCGCTACTCTCTGGAGGATGATTTTGAGGTTGCTGTTCCCGGTCCCCTGGGGGATACGGTAATTCACGTTGAGGACGGCAAGGTGCATGTCGAGTCTTCTCCCTGCGAGAATCAGCTCTGCGTGGCGGCGGGAACTGTCGAGAGGGCGGGGGAGTGGATAGTCTGTCTCCCCAACCAGGTCTTTTTAAGCATTGAGGGCGATGTGGCGCAGGATGATCAGGGGGTTGATGATGTCGCTTTCTGAAAGCCCCCTGCGCAAATCCGGAAGCTCTGAGCTGACGAAAACGGCGATGCTGGCTGCCTTTGCCCTGTTTCTCTCAACCGTAGAGTACATGATCCCCAAGCCCCTTCCCTTTCTCCGTATCGGGCTGGCAAACGTGCCGGTGATGATCGCTCTCGGGCTGCTCTCGTTTCCCGATTATCTGGTGCTGATTGCCCTGAAGATCATCGGGCAGGGACTGGTAAACGGTACGCTCTTCTCCTATATCTTCGTCTACTCAGCCGGAGGTTCGCTTTCGAGCGCGGTCTTGATGTACCTGCTGTTCAAACTGCCGGGCAGGCAGCTGAGTTATATCGGCATCAGCACCGCGGGTGCGATGACGAGCAATGCCGTACAGCTTCTGCTTGCCCAGTACCTGCTGTTCGGCGGCAGCATCTGGATCATAGCCCCCCCGTTTCTCGCTTTAGGGTTTGTCTCTTCAATTCTGCTCGGGATTTTCACCAACGAGTTTACCCGACGTTCTCTCTGGTACAGGCGTACATGGGAGATGAAAGAGTCGGTTTCCGACAGCAGGGGAGGACTCCCTTGAAGAGCACCGACGTCAGAATCCTCGGCGGCATGATCATGATCCCGGCCTTTCTGCTGCAGCCGAGCATCACGGTCATGCTCGTGCAGGTCGTCTTCCTCATCATACTGGCTGCCCTCCACGGCAGGAAGATTCGCTGGATGATCATCCTGGTCTTTCTGGTTACCGTAACAGGCATGAATCTCCTGCAGGTCAACGGCAGGGTCCTTATGCAGGTCGGTTCCTTTTCACTTACTCTCGGGGCGCTGCTTACCGGTGTGAAGAAGGCGCTCACGCTCATCGGGATGATCTATCTCTCCCAGTACATGGTCTCGGGCAGACCGCAGTTTCCCGGGCGGTTCGGACAGCTGCTGGCGAAGCAGTTTCTCTACTTCGAGCATCTTGTCTCAGCCTGGAAGCGTCCGAGACGGGGAGAGTTCATAGCATCCCTGGACGGGATGCTGCTGGAGATGGAAGAAGGGATACTCTCAGATGAAGAACTCGGGCGCCGCAGGCGTGCCGGTCTTGAGGCTGCTGCCGGCGATTACATGAGGGCGTCAGGTATTGCCGTTATCTTCTGGGCCGGCTCCTTTATCGGGTTTGCAGATATTCTGCCGCAGGCACTGCCCTGAACGAGTCATCGGTAATCCTGTACGATATGCTTCCGTCGGTAAAGCCGCTTGATACGATGATCTGGTTATCCCATGTGACTGCCGCTGCATCAATACCCGCAAGCGATTCCACCAGGGCCATGCCTCTCTCGATACCCATGACGAAAAATGCGGTAGAGAGGGCGTCGGCGATAAATGAACTTTCTGAAAATATGCTGACGCCGCCGACTTCAGAGTGTACCGGGTAGCCCGAGTCCGGATCGAGGATATGGTGGTAGAGGGTCTCACCTACGCTGAAGTAGCGTTCGTAGGGGCCTGAGGACACTATCGTGGTGTCTGAGATGGAGACGATCATGATGTACGTACCGCGATCCTCAGCCGGATTCTGGATCCCGATGTTGAACAGGGAACCGTCAGGCTTGGTACCGATCGTCAGCACATTTCCCCCCAGGTTAACAATAGCGCTGTTCACGCCTGAGTCCTGAAGTATGGTGCGGACTTCATCCGCAGCGAACCCTTTGGCTATCCCCCCCAGATCCAGCCTCATCCCGGGTTCAGGCAGGAACACGGTGCTCGCCTGCGGATCGGTCTCTACCGTCTCCCAGGCGACCAGTGGGATAAGCCGGGCAATCTCCTCATTGGAAGGAACCCGCGGACTGTCGGTCCCAATTGCCCAGGCGGCAGTCAGCGGTCCGACGGTCGGATCGAAGGCGCCTTGGCTCAGCGAGGCAATGTAAAGCGCCTCTTCAATGACGGTAAACGTTTCCGGGGGTACAACAACCGGGTTCTGTCCCGCCTCACGGTTTATCTGTGAGACGATACTGGATTCCCGGGTGATGCTCATCTGGTTTTCGATCGCCTCGATCCTGTTGAAAGCCTTCTCAAAGGCCGCTTCGTGAGGGTTGTCGTAGATAGTCAGGGTACAGACCGTCCCGAGCATGAGCTCGGAACTCCGCTGCGGCTCAACTTGCGATTTAACCGCCTCCTGCTGTGCTCCTGCCTGCAGTGTGTTCATATATAACAAAAAAAGTAATATAAATAGCGCTTTTTTTATCGACATACGGTTCCAGATTTCGTATAATATGGGTTGACTGTCAAGTTTCATCGCCAGCATTATGCCCGAAATGGCTGATGAAGGCAACAGTCAGCATTATACGCAAAATTTTTCCTTGGGAGGGGAATATATGGATACGAAGAGAGTGGTAGTGCTCGGGGGCGGATACGCCGGAGTTCACGCTGCGAAAAAGATGTACAAGGCTTTCAAAAAACTTGGAGATAAAGTAGAGATAACCCTGATTGACAGAT
>CAYSRK010000271.1:0-4142 GCA_964433385.1 uncultured Spirochaetales bacterium | reverse complement strand
CGGATACTCCCTGCAGGATTTAGCCGGAGGAAACGCGGATGAGAATGTCGCCCTCTTTCACCAGATCATCAGCGGCTCCGTCAGGAGCAGGCGCGCTGAAGCGGTGCTGGAGGCTGTCTGTCTGAACGCCGGGGCGGGACTCTCCATATCAGGCACGTGCGGCAGTCTCCACGACGGATACCGCAGGGCGAAGGAGATCGTTCTTGGCGGGGAAGTTGCAGCACATCTTTCGCTGCTGACCGGCTCTTCTGGGGATATGGTATGAGCGATATCATCGGCAGGATCCGGGAAAGCCGGGTCGGATACCGTGAGCAGGAGCGGCGGGAAATAGCTGCGGAGTTCCCGGACGGGCAGCGCGTGCTGCCGCTGACCGAGTTTTTTACCGGAGACACGATTATCTGCGAGCTGAAAAAAGCCTCTCCGAGCAGGGGGATTATCAACGACCGCGAGCCGCTTGAGCGGATCCTTGATGAGTACCGCGAGGGGGGTGCGGAGCGCTTTTCGGTGCTGACCGAACGGATGAGTTTCGGCGGCGACTGGCGCTATCTGCATAAGCTGAAGCAGCGCACTCCGCAGATGGGGTTTCTGCGCAAGGATTTTCTGTACAGTGAGGAGGATATCCGCGAATCATGGCTTATCGGGGCGGATGCGGTGCTCCTGATTGCAGCGATGCTTGAGGATGATGAGCTTGAACGGCTTATCGTTGAGGCTCACCGCTTCGGTCTGCAGGTACTCTGCGAGGCGCATACTGCCGGGGAGGTCAGGCGGATCTGTTCCCTGGCGCAGATGCCGGATGCCCTGGGCATCAATGCCCGCGACCTGGGGACGTTCCGGGTAAACATCTGCCTTCCTTTTGCCCTGAGACAACTGGTACCGAAGAACCTTCCTGTCATCCTAGAATCGGGAATCAGGGATTCTGCCGATGCCCATGCTGCCGGGAACGCTGATTTTTCCGGTATGCTTATCGGGGAGCTGCTGATGCGAAGTCCGCAGCGAACCCGGCTGACAGCCTCGCTGATGGGGGAGTTTGAACAGGGGAAGGCCGCTGCTCCCTCCTTCTTCACGAAGCTCATGCAGCGGTACTCAGGACGGCCTCTGGTAAAACTATGCGGGATCACCCGGGAGGAGGATGCCGAAGCGGCAGTTGAGAATGGAGCGGATGTGCTCGGCTTCATCCTCGCTCCTTCAAGGCGGCAGATAGAGATCGGGGAGCTGAAACGGTTCAGCCGGTATCCCGTACTGAAGGTCGCGGTAGTCGCAGATGCCGATGCGCCCACGCTCGCCGGTCTCGACCGGCTTCTGGAAAGCGGAGTCATTGACGGCGTGCAGTTTCATGGGCACGAGAGCCGCGAGCTTGTCAGGGGGTACCGGGGCAACGCCTACAAAGCGCTCATCCCCCGAACCCCAGCCGATATTGCCGAGGATCCATTCGCCCCCTTTACTCTCTATGATCGTCCCAAGAATCAGGAGAATGACTCACTGGGCACGCCGTTCGGTCGGGAGACGGCGGCTGCGCTCCAGGGAACATGGATAGCAGGCGGTATTACTCCTGACAATCTGGAAGAGGTTGTGCGTCGCTTTTCACCGATTCTCGTTGATATCGCATCAGGAGTGGAAAAATCGCCTGGTATAAAGGATCATGATAAAATTAGAGCAGTACGTGCTATTCTAAGGAGATTATATGGGTAAATGGTTCGGTGAGTTCGGAGGACAGTACGTACCGGAGGTGCTCAAACCGGCCCTTGAGGAGCTGGCTGAGGCGGCAGGGTCGATCCTGCCGTCCCCCGGTTTCCGCAGCCGCTATTCCGGGCTGCTTGATGAGTATGTCGGCCGTCCGACACCGCTCTATTTTGCAGAGCGTCTCACTGCTTCCTTGGGGGGGGCGGAAATCTACATCAAACTCGAGGGGCTTGCCAATACCGGGGCGCACAAGATCAACAATGCCCTCGGACAGGCCTTGCTCGCCCGTGAGATGGGAAAGCGACGGGTAATTGCCGAGACCGGAGCCGGGCAGCACGGTGTAGCCGTTGCCGCCGCCGCTGCAAAGCTCGGATTGGCCTGCAGGGTTTTCATGGGCGAGGTGGATGTGGAGCGCCAGCAGCCGAACGTGTTTCTCATGAGGCAGTTCGGGGCTGAGGTGACTCCGGTTCGAGACGGGACGAAGACTCTCAAGGATGCGGTAAATGCCGCCCTGAAGGAGTGGGTTACCGATCCGGATACCACCGCCTACATACTCGGCTCAGCTCTCGGGCCGTATCCCTATCCCGATATGGTCCGCACGTTTCAGCGGGTCATCGGGGACGAGACGCGCAGGCAGATTCTTGAAAGAGCAGGCAGGCTTCCCAATGAGATCTTCGCCTGCTGCGGCGGAGGTTCCAACGCTATCGGGATGTTTACCGCCTTTCTCGAGGACCCGGTGAGTCTCACTGCCGTGGAAGCCGGGGGCAGGGGGAGCCGTCCCGGCGAGCATGCGATGAGAATGAACGGAAGGGGAAACCTGGGGATAGTGGAGGGGTACAAATCCTATTTTCTCCAGGACGAGGACGGGCAGATACAGCCGACCCACTCAATCAGCGCGGGACTCGACTACGCCGGTATCGGACCGCAGCTGGCCGAACTCGGAAGGCAGGGACGGATCGGGTTCACCTCAGCATCTGATGATGAGGTACTGGCCGCTTTCGGGAAAATCGCAGTCAGCGAGGGGCTGGTCTTCGCGCTTGAGTCGGCCCACGCTGCTGCAGCAGCATTCAGAAAAGTTCCTGAAATGGATAAAAAAAGCTTAATAATTATACATATGTCAGGAAGAGGTGATAAAGACCTCTTTATCACCGCCGGAGAACTCTATCGGGAGCCGTGGACCGCGTTTCTCAGGCAGGAGGTTTCAAGGCTCGAGCGGAAAGACGGGAGTACAGCATGAAGAGCGCAGCGGTACCGATCATGGGGCATCTTGTAGCGGGGTTCCCCGACAGGGAGAAGTTTACCGCAGCCTGTCGAGCCATGGCTGACGGCGGCATTGAGATTCTTGAACTGCAGCTTCCCTTTTCCGATCCCACTGCCGACGGTCCCCTCAATACCTTTGCCGGGGAGACTGCCTTGAGAAACGGCTTCAGGATGCGTGATCTTTCCAGCTACCTTGAAACAGCCGCTGCCGGCGGATTCGCCGAGGTCCATATCATGACCTATGCGAATATTATCTTCCGTCAGGGTATGACCGGTTTCATCACCGCTCTCGATGAGGCCGGGGTTACCGGGATTATCGTCCCGGACCTGCCGCTTGAGGACGAGGAGGGGTATTACGCCTTCTGCTCCGGGAAGAGAATTGACGCGCTGCCTGTAGTGGTGACAGGGATGGGGGAACGGCGGCTGCAGCTGCTGGAAAAACTCGCCCCGCAGCGCTGCTACGCTGCCCTGCGCCTGGGGGTTACCGGTGAGAAAACCCATATTGGTGCCGAGCAGCTGGCGTTTCTCGATGCCTTGAAGGTGCCGATGGTCTATGCCGGTTTCGGAATAACCGGCAGCGGGCAGATCAGCCAGCTTCAGGGACATGCCTACGCCGCTGTGGTCGGTTCCTACTTCACGCGCATCATTACCGAGACTTGGCTTGGGGCAGAAGGCAGGAAGGGAGCCTCCGTGATAGAGGCTCTCTATGAGCAGGTGTCAGCCGGGGTTCAGGCCTTGAAGTCCCCTGAGCTGTCGTGAACAATCATCAGTCGATGAACACGGTCTCCCAGGACATTTCTGCGACCTTGCTGAGGGTCTGATAGATAGAGCAGTAGCGCGTGGCAATCTCGACAGCCTTCTTCGCCTTGCTCTGGTCTTCGGCCCCGCGGATGGTCACTTTCACATGACAGGTTTTGATGGTTGCGACTTTTTCGTCCCGCTTTTCGCTGCTGACATCAAAATTGACTGAAGCTGCCGCTATCTGCATCTTTTCCATGATGGACAGGTAGGTCATGTACATGCAGCCGCTTAATGCGCTGAGCAGCATCTCGTACGGAGCAAATTTTACTCCGTCATCTCCCATCTCCACATGTGTCCCCCCATCGTTTGCCGCAATCCAGCTGTCGCCGGTGAAGTTCACTGAAACATGATTCTTCGCTCCCATTATGCTCTCCCGTTCTGTTTGTCTGTACTGTGTTCTT
>CAYSRK010000270.1:0-4809 GCA_964433385.1 uncultured Spirochaetales bacterium | reverse complement strand
CGGTCTCATCGCAGTGGATATCGATCCGGGCCCCCTTGTCGTTGGAGCCGAACTCCGAGGCGAGCTGGAAGGCGAACTGCACATCCCGCACGCCGTCTTCCCGGGTCAGCTCGTTATGAGGAATGCCGCCGACAACATCGCAGCCCATCTCCATCGCCTTCCTCATATCCTGCTCACCGTGTTCGTAGGTGTAGATGCCGTCCTGGGGGAAGGCGACGAGCTGGATCTCAACGAGATCGCGGGTCTCATCCCGGACATCGAGCACGGCCTCGATATTCTCCATCCCGGGTGCGGTGGTATCGACATGGGTCCTGATGGACTGCACGCCGCAGGCGGCATACCATTCAATGATCTTCCTGGCGTGGTTCTTGTAGGTCTCCAGGTCGGCCTCCTGCTTGCACTCACCCCAGACGGCAATTCCCTCCAACAGCGTGCCTGAGATGTTCGGCCGAATGTACCTGCTCATGAGTACCGCATCGAGGTGGACGTGGGGGTCGACAAACGGGGGAGAGACCAGTCTCCCGCCGGCTTCGATGATCTGGTGGCCTGCCTCGGCAAGCTGCTTCGCATTGAGATCGGGAGAGACTGCAGTGATCACCCCGTCCTCGATGAGTATGTCGACTGCAGCGCTGCTGCCGGGCAGTTTCGCTTCTCGTATAAGCATAGCTTCCTCCCTGAATGGGGTATTATTATGATCCGTTCGTGCGGGCCGGATTTCTCCTCTGCTCCTGCGAGCCGACGAGGGCGGCTGCGCTCTGCGAGGAGACGGCAGGCAGTCCCCCTGATAAAATGGCCTGCACTGCTTTCTCTCCTGCCGACTGCTGCCGCTGGATTGCGGCGCTGCCGAGGAGCACCTCCGCAGTCTCCGCAGTACCGATGGATTCCGGCGGCCGGGCCGGCATGTACTCCCTTCCCCTCCGGTCGATCCGCACGATCAGCCCTGCCTCCTCGAAAAGCGTCAGGTACCGGTAGAGCCTGCCGTCCGGTATCGCAAGCTCGCCCCTGAGGTCTTTCACCGACACCGGGCCGCCTCCGGTTAAAAACCGCCGGGTGATCACGGCCATGGTATCGAGACCATCGGCAGTAAAGCGGGCTGCCGGCTCCTCAAGGGCGCTCTGTGAACCCATCACCGGGCGATACTGGTGCACGTAGGCAATTTCTACTGCAGCGAAGATGATGATCCAGAGGATGTATATCCAGAAGAGCATGATGAGGATGGAGGCAAGGGAGCCGTAGATGACGGAGTAGTTGACGATCCTGATGACAAACCGGCTGAAGACGGTGTTCGCCAGCTGGAAGGCCGCAGTTCCGATCACCGACCCGAGAAGGGCGCTGGAGAATCGCACCCGCGTTGAGGGAACGGCCATGATCAGAAGAATGAGCAGCAGCCAGGTCACGATCCAGGGGGCGAACCGGACGGCAAGCCGGTAGAGACGCAGGGTAAAGAGCGAACTCCCGACGAGTTCCAGAAGCCAGCCGCTGAAGAGGGAGCTGACGCTGAAGTAGACGCCGAGCAGGAGGGTTCCGACGACGAGGATGGTGATGAAGCGGGCTATCCGGGCCAGGGGGTTGCGGTCAATCGGCGTCCGGTAGATCTGGTTTATCATAATCCAGACGCGGTTTATCAGAATGATCGAAGTGAGGAGAAACGATACAAGCCCGACGGCTCCCAGCCCTCCGGCATTGCGGATGAACTGGTCAAGCATCAGTGTCAGGTCGTTTCCCGAGACCTCCCCGAAGAGTCCTACGAGCAGCTCCTTGATGACCAGGAATGCATTGTTGAATACCCCGAAGACCGAGAGCAGCGATACGATGAAGGTTATGAAGGGCACGAGGGAGATAAGAGTGGTATAGACGATGCTTGAGGCCATGATCAGACACTTGTCGCTGTCAAAGTGGCGGTAGGTGAGTACGATGAAATCTTTCAGGCTTCGCAGGAATCTCGGGCCGTCCTTCGGCCCTCCGCTCCGGCTCTCGGCTTCTCTCGTATTATCATGCTTCATTGATCAGATTGTAGCCTTATCTGCCGCTTTTTACCATGAAAAAATGCGCGCTGCGGATCCCTATGCTTCAAACACCCCGGCTTTCTTTCTCATCCAGCTCTCTATGACCTGCTCCGCCTCATCCCGGTTGGTCTCGTTGAGGATCTCGTGGCGGGCATGCTCAAAGATTTCAAGGCTCACATCCTCCATCCCGGCCTGAACAAACTGCTCATGGACTTTCCTCACCCCCTTGCCGAAGTTGCCGACCGGGTCCATGGACCCGCTGGCAATGAGCACCGGGATGTCCTTCTTCATCCCGGCCATATTGCGGCGGGAGGAGATGAACTGGAGGCCGGTTATCAAATCGAGAAAGAACTGCGATGTCGCGATGAACCCGCACAGCGGGTCCTCGATGTAGGCATCGACCTGGTCGGGGTCACGGCTGAGCCAGTCAAACTTTGTCCGGTTGGGCTCAAAGGCCTTGCCGTAGGAACCGAAGGTCATCTGATCGAGCTTCGGGTTGGGCGTCTTCGGTCCGTTCTTCTTTACCGCCTGTGCGGCAATGATTCTGCCGACAACACCGGCGAGACCGGCCCCTGCCGAGGTACCCGAAAGGACGACTGCCTGGTAGGTGTCGGGGTGGAGTATCATGAGCGTTCTCGCCATGAGGGAGCCCATGCTGTGACCGAGCAGCAGGACGGGTTTGTCAGGCTCCTTCTCCTTGATAATTGAGGTCAGCTCAAACACGTCCTCAACGGCGCGGAACCAGCCCTCGCTTTCGGAAAAAAAGCCGAGTTCCCCCTCCCCTTCGGCCGTTATGCCGTGGCCGCGGTGGTTGTCGGCGTAGACACTGTAGCCCTGCTTATTGAAATATTTGGCGGCGTGCTCATAGCGGGCGGCATGTTCGGCCATTCCGTGCACGATCTGAACGACGGCGCTCGTCTCTGCCCGGGGTATCCAGGAGAGGTAGTGAATTGTTTTTCCGTCCGTCGCGGTAAAGGTATTGTTTCTCGCCATTGCAGGGCCTCCTTTCACCTTGTATACGCTCTATAACTCAGGCAATATGACAGCTGATCAGGCGGGGGGCGTGTAACTCTTTGCGTCTTAACCTATTATAGAACGAAGTCTGGGGAAAGGCAACATGAATCTCAGCGGGAAAGGGTAAAAGCCGCTCCTCGGGCCCGGGACTGGGCGGTTCCGGCGCCCGAGGAGAGCGTGTCATTCGATATAGATGAGCACCTTGACGTGCTCTTTTCCGTCATCGGAGTCGATATCAACCAGCGGCCCATCGCCGATCTCATCAAGATCGCTGAGCAGGTTGGAAAGATCGATTCCCTGCTCCCGCATCTCCTGCTTGGCCTGGCTGGGGATCATCTTCTCCGCAATCCGCGCCAGCCGCAGCGGAATACGAATATTCACCACATCTTTGCCGGTATCGAGATTGGTCACCACGATCCGCAGCTTCTTTCCCCCGATGGTACTGCGCAGGCGGGCCGCGGCCTCTTCGCGGGGCTGCTCGGTGCCGAGAGCTTTGATCAGGTCGGCTCCCTCCTCCGCTGTCAGTTTTCCCTCTTCAATCATCTTCAGAATTCTCAGATACTCATCGTTCATACGAAACCTCACTTTACATCTCTGGTTTATCGTCGGGAAACGCTTCAGCCCTCAATCTCCCCGTCGTCTTCCTGTCTCATCATGGCCGTAGCCTCCGCTGCGGTGATCTCACCCGCCTCAAGCCGGTCAAGGATCTCCCGCTTCTTCTGCGGGTCGGCACTTCTCACGGTCGGCTGAAACCCCAGCTTCCTGATAACCCCGTCGAGCATTCCCCGTACAGTCGGGTAGGAAACTCCGAGTATCTTCTCCACCTCCTTGATCGAGCCCCGGGCCTTGATGAAGGTCTCAACAAAGCCGAGGTCCTCCCGGGACAGGGAGAAGAGCCGGGAATCAGGCGGTGAGAAATCACCCTCGATTCTCGTGCTGCAGACGGGACAGGCAAGAACCCGTACCCGCAGCTCTGAACCGCAGACCGGACAGTCATGCAGCTGGTTCTTTTTCATGGCATTCACTCCTCAATCTCCTCTCGCTCAGTGCCGGTTCACCAGGAACCGGTGCCGCAGCAGCTGAATCCAAGCCGCAGCGGCGGCTGCCGGACCCTGAGCCCACCGGCGCAGAACACCGGCCGGGCAATCCTGACTCTCAGAGGAGGCAAGCTTCATGCAGACCTGATACCGCTGGTGAAGCAGCTGCTCCTCTCTTCTTCTTCTCATAATTTCCGCATCTAACGCCATGACCTGCCTCCTGCCGCCCGAGGTATTCATCGTGGTTCCTCCCGGCGGTCTGCCGCATGTGCGCTTCTGCTCCGGATCAAAAGCTGCTGCCTATCAATAATATAAAACCGTTATTCAAATATGTCAATATATATTTTTGTTAATATTAATATTTTTAATTTATATATTAATTATCTTAATTTTGTCCATCATGCCCCGGTCACACAGCGTTTTTCCTGACAATGCGCCTTACCGCGCGACAATGGCGGAGGTACGATACGCGGCCGGCAGCTATGATTCTTGTACTGCCCCGAACAGGTAAAACAGCTCCTGCACCTCCCTAATTTGAAATAAAGGGTTTATTCCTTGATCCGTATTTCGAGATAACCCTACTCATGAGTGAGGAACCTCTAGAACGTGATCATCAATCTAACACTACTCAAGAGGCCGCTGTTCTGGAGAAAGTCGTCAGCGACCAATCCTGATGATTTTTAGCGGGGACCAGCCAGCTGAGAAAGGATCTTGACAGTACCCTATCAGATAGGGTCTATTATAGTCCTCTT
>CAYSRK010000269.1:0-22249 GCA_964433385.1 uncultured Spirochaetales bacterium | reverse complement strand
GTCCATCTCTTCGTTGATAGTCTTCTGGAGAGTATCCACATTGTCTTTGGTAACGACTGTAATGCCGGTGTCAATCCTCTTCTCAACGTTCTTGCCGTTGAGGAAATCTACTGCAGCCTTAACCGAAATGTATCCCTGGTTAATGGGGCTCTGAGCTATGGAAGCCGAAAGGCCACCTTCCTTAATCGAAGAGAGAGCATCAGCTGACCCATCAAAACCTACAACAATGATATCGGTTCTGCCTACACCCTTGACAGCCTCGAGAACACCCAGAGCCATCTCATCATTTGTGCAGTAGAACGCCTTAATATCGGGATTAGCCATAAGGATATTCTCACCAACCGTCATTCCCAGTCCTCTTTCGCTGTTGGCAGGCTGGATTGTCGCTACCTTGATGCCTTTCTCGTCCATAACTTCAATCAGTCCTTTTGCCCGGTCGTCATGAGTAGGGGATCCCTCAACTCCGCGAACAATGGCAATCTGATCCCCGGCTTTCAGCATTGAGGCAATATACTCCCCGGCCTTCCGGCTGGCGTCAACGTTCTTGGTGCCTACATAGGAAACCTGGTTGGCATACTCGGGAATTCCCGTATCCATCAGAACAACCGGTATTCCCTCTCTGTCTGCTTCAGCCAGAACAGGCATGGTGGAAGCCGGCTGCAGAGCTGCCAGAACGATCGCATCAGCACCGCGGGTTATTGAATCCTCAATAATCTGAATCTGCTTCATCGTCTGCGTCTCAGCCTCAGGTCCCATAATGTTGACTTTTACCCCAAATTCTGCTGCCGCTTTGTTTGCTCCAGCCGACACCATGTTCCAATAGTCGCTGTTTACGGCCATGAGGATCACGTCAATCTCCGGCTTATCTGCCGCGCCGCTCTCTTCGCTCCCAGCTGCGAATGCCACAGTCATGCCCAGTCCCAGCACCAGCAGAACTGCCGCTGCGATTTTCAGTGCACTTGCGTTTTTACCCATCATCTTTTCCTCCTAGAGATCTATTTTAATTGCAGCCCCTTCCTGATAGGATTGAGTTGCAATTTTTGCTAATTTCAGTCCAGCCCTGCCGTCAGTAGCCGGGACCGGCGATTCCCTGTCATTGTTAACGTTTTCAATAAAGGCCTCAATTTCCCGCTCGTACCCTTTTTCAAATCGTCCGAGACACCAGTTTGCCGCATCAAACTGAAAACCGTTCTTTCCCACTTTTATATAGGGAGTCAGCTGCGTCTGCCCCACAAATACGCTAGATTTGGTACCGACAATCTCCGTTCTCGTATCGTATATATCGTTGGCATTCCTGCTGATTTCAATGTCTCCTAACGCACCGCTCGCGAATTTCAGCATCATCTGGCCTTCGTCAACGTCATTAAGATCATTCAGATATGTATGCTTGAGAACGGCCCCCTGAGCGTAAATCTGGGTTATTTCACTGCCCATCAGCCAGCGGGCAACATCCAGGTCATGAATTCCCATATCTACAAACAGTCCGCCGCTTTCGGGAACGTAGGCGGGAGGGGGTCCGTTGGGATCTCTCTGACAATCGTGGATATAGAGAGGATCTCCAATTTCTCCTGATTCAATCATGTTTTTTGCAGCCACATGCCCCGGATCGAACCGCCTCATATAGCCAACCTGAAGATAGAGCCCGCTTTTTTCAATCGCGGCACAGATGGCATCAGCCTCTTCAACCGTATAGGTTATGGGTTTTTCCACAAAAATACTTTTTCCTGCATCAACGGCATCCATCAGCATGCCGAAGTGATATTTTGTCGAGGAAGCAATCACGACTCCCTTGATATCGGAATCCTCTAGCAGATCCCGATAGTCGCGGTACAGCTTTTCCACACCCGTCTCTTTCTCTGCCTTAACTAAAGCGTCGTCAAAGGAGTCAGCTACCGCACACAGTTCGGCATGTACGTTCCGCATAATGTTTCTTGCATGCCAGGCACCTAATCGTCCATACCCAATAACTCCGCATTTCAGCTTTACCATCTTTCTTCTCCTAAGAAATTATTTCACTTTCTTCAGTCTCTGCTGCCGCAGTACATCGATATACACTGCAATAATTATAATAATGCCTATTGACACAGTCTGAAGACTGGAAGAAACATTCAGTAGATTAAGGCCGTTTCTGATCACTCCCATGATCAAGGCTCCCACCAGTGTGCCCCACACAGTCCCTTTTCCGCCGAAGAAACTAGTGCCTCCGATGATGCATGCTGCTATTGCATCCATTTCAAATCCGTCACCCGCCAAGGGGTAGACCGCATTAACCCTGCCGGCAAGAACCAGAGAAGCAATAGCCGCCATGAACCCGGATAATGCATAAACTATGACCAGAATTCTATGTACGTTTATTCCGGAGAGCTCGGCAGCGTTCTTGTTGCCGCCTACAGCATAGATGTACCTGCCGGTCTTCGTGTTGTTTAAGAAGAAGTGGGCAATCACGTAGACGATTATCAGTGCTATGATACTGACCGGTATCGGTCCAAGAAACGCACCACCGATAAATCTTACTGAGGCCGGCATATTGGATATCGGGGTTGCAGACATGGCGATAAGCGTCAGCCCGCGAAACACATTCATGGTCCCCATCGTTGATATAAAGGGGTGCGGCAGACGAAGCTTGGTCAGCAGCAACCCATTCAGCACGCCGATCAATGTTCCTACCGCTATACTGAGAAGTATTCCTATCAGCGGATTCATCCCCATTTTCACGACGGTAATCCCCAGAACAGCCCCTGAGAACGCCAGCGATGACCCGACAGAAAGATCTATTCCTGCAGTAAGGATCGCAAACATCATGCCAAGCGCAACAAAGCCATTGATTGAGGACTGCCTGAAGATGTTCATAATATTTCGCAGTGAGAGAAACCTATCGCTGACTATAGCTAAAATGACAGATATGATTAGGAGAGCAAGTAACGGTCCTGCTGAGTTTGTGACCTTTTTTATGATATTTTTTATTGATAGATAGCTATCCTTTATGCTTCCCATCTCATCCTCCAATTGATGCACGAATAATATTTTCTTCTGAAATCTCTTTGTCGGAGAAGTAACCGGCTATGCTGCCGTTGCGCATCACATAAACCCGATCACAAACTCTCACCACCTCTTCCAGTTCCGAGGAAATCATAAGCACTGCGCAGCCCTTCTCTATCAGGTGATTAATCAGCTGATACACTTCCATTTTTGCACCGACGTCAATGCCTCGGGTTGGTTCATCGATAATCAGGATGGCAGGATCGGTCAGCAGCCATTTGGCGATAACAACTTTCTGCTGATTTCCACCGCTTAAATTGAGACAGAGGGCACCAGTGCCGGGCGTCTTTATCTTCAGTTCATCAACCTTTTTAGCGGCAGCCCTATGCAGATCTTTGAGATTCAGGAACTTTTTCTCTCTCTGATACAGGCTGGCCAGGCTGATGTTGAATTCGACGGTATTCTCGAGGATCAGGCCCTCTTCCTTTCTGTTCTCCGTCAAAAAAGCTATGCCATTTCTAATTGCATCTGTCGGATGTGCAATAGTGACCTTGGTGCCGTTTACATACAATTCACCTGTTCTGTTAGGATCCATACCATAAACCGCTCTCGCAAGCTCGGTTCTCCCGGAACCAACCACCCCGTACAGACCGACCATTTCGCCGTAGTTGAGCTTCAGATTAATATTGCTGAACAACCCCTTGGAGCTGAAATCCCGGACTTCAACCGCAACTTTTCCCGGTACTGCGGAATTATGAGGGAACAGAGAGGTAAATGACCTGCCGATCATTTTACTTACCAGTTCATTGGCGGTAGTCTTTGTCTTATCAAATGTCCCGGCAAGTTCTCCGTCTTTCAGGATGGATATCCTGTCTCCGACCTCCATCACTTCATCAAGCTTGTGTGAGATGAAGATGATCGTTATCCGCTGTTCCTTCAGTTTGGTAATAACCCCGTATAATATCTCAATTTCCTTGGCCGAAAGACTTGATGTGGGTTCATCCATGATGATGAGCTTCACATCCTTAACAAGACATTTTGCTATCTCAACAAGCTGCTGCTGGCCCGTTCCGAGGCTGTTTATTTTCGTCTCGGGATCCGCATTAAGACCGATAGTATCCAATACGCTCTTACTGCGTTTGCGGATTTCCTCCCAGTCAATAAAACCCCCGGATTTTTTCGGCTCATTACCAATAAAAATATTCTCCATGATGCTTAGCTCCGGGAACAGAAGCAGTTCCTGATAGATACAGCCGATTCCCAGGTCCATGGACTCACGGACAGATTTCGCCTTCAAAGAAGTGCCGTAATAAACAACGTCCCCCTCGTCAATGGAGTAGGCTCCAGTAATGATTTTTATCAGAGTTGATTTGCCGGCACCATTTTCACCCAGAATAACGTGGGACTCACCTTCATATACGTCAAAGCTTACATTTGACAGCGCTCGTACGCCCGGAAACAGCTTGGTTACATTCACTATTTCCAAGATCTTTTTCCTATCGCTCATCTGCGTTCCCCTCACTGCCGCTTTATTCAATATCAGGCGTTCCGGCTGAATCAGCACCTCGTACAAACTTGTTAGAAAAATTTCACCCAACCTGCAGCCTGGCTGATTTCGGTTGTATTTATGAAAACGTTAAACTTCAAAAAACGACATTCATCTCCCGTATGAAAATCAGGATACCATTGGTATACAGTAATGTCAAATACTTTTTCTGTTTGATTTAAAAAAATAGGTGTTATTTATTAAAAATTATTACATATATATAATATATGTATTTATATACTTCTTAAAATCTTTCCATACCGAGCATTTCTACCTGATCCCGGAGCATGCTGTTCACTGCTGCCTCGCGAGACCAGCCTTATTCTGTATGGAGGTACATACTGAACTATCTCGATTTATAATGAATTTACGCATTTTCTTGTTAACGTATTCAATACCCTATTCCACCTGCTTGGTACGGAATTTCACACTACAGGTCTGCAGATGTCACCTGAAAATAAATCGGTATCAAAAAGCTGGGGACTGAAAATCGGCTTCACCCTTCTTATAAAGGTTTGGTGGAATTTCTGATAATGAGTTTGCCCGTCATTGTTTTTTGCTGATACCTGTCATCTGTTTCGGAGGCAATCCTTTCAATAAGAATCTTTGCGGCCCAACTTCCCAACAGGTATTTATTCTGAGATATCGTGGTCAACCCGATTCTGTAGTTTCCTGCCATGGAAATATCATCAGTTCCGATTATAGAAATATCGTCTGGAACCCTCAGCCCGAACTGCTCGACCAATTCCATTATCTGGAGAGCAATTATATCATTATAGGCCACGATCGCGGTGGGAGAATCCTTATCCATCAGCATCTGCTGCACTGTCGTGCTCAGATTAGACTCCTTGAGCAGTTCATCAGAATCTGACTCATCCAGATTAAGGTTGTAGGAGCAGATATTCAGGCCGTTATCATCCATGGCTTTCCGATAGCCGGAATACCGCATGTTGAGAATTGAACGGGTAGCAGGACCGCCGAAGAACGCAATCCTCTTATGCCCGATACGTATCAGATACTGCGTGGCAGTTTCTGTAACAGCATTGTCGTCAGCTCCCACATAGTTATAGCGACTTACAGAATTATCCGGACGGTATGATAAAAAGACTACCCTCTTTAAATCAGGGTATCGCTTGACAATATGGTCAATGGAATCTGAGACCGGCAGAATTATTATTCCGTCTGAGCGGTAACTGAACAGCTGATCAATATAGTTCCGCTCCTTATCCAGCTTCATATCAGAATTACACAAAAACATCTTAAAGCCCATGGTGCTGCAATAGTCCTCAACGCCTTTGGCTACCTCAGGAAAAAAGGGGTTCATGATATCTGGAATAACCATCCCGATAGTTTTTGTGGTGTTTGAAACCAGTCCTTTAGCCATGGCATTGGGGACATATCCAAGCTCTTCGGCAATCTTCTCCACCTTCTCTGCTGTCTTCTTATTTACCAGCGAGCTGCCGGAAAGCACCCTTGAAACTGTTGTGTGGGATACTTTGGCTAGTGTTGCGATGTCAGTAATTGTTACCGTTTTCATCTCGTAAACCTACAAAGGAAGTAAATATTTCGGCCTTCTGCTGCGGAATTATTATTTCAGCTGCCGTAATTCAGGCACTGACCGGCGACTCTTTGTTTAATGTGTTCACATTTTCATTCACAAATGGCTGTATGTCAAGAAAAACAACCTGAAAATATCTGTTCGTTCATCAGTAGTGAATTCGGATTTTATCCGGAAGAGCAGCTATTAAAACAGACCGCTTCTCTGTATGTTCACAGCTGAAGTTCCAGAAGCCCTCCTCTTCCGGAACACCACCGGAGAGAGAAGTTTCCCATTCATTAATATGGAAAAAAATGTTGTGTCTATCAGTAAGTATTCATGAGGATCAGCGCTCTATCATCTCCCTGGCTATCTGAACCCAGGTCCTGACGTTTTCGGGGTTTCCTCCAAGGGTATGGTTGTCCTTCATGACGATCTCCAGGATGCTGCTGCCGGCAGTATCCAGAATACTTTCAAGCTCTTTTCGGACTGCATCTTCATCCATGACAGCCTGGGAGAGCGGAGTGGGACTCGGCTTGACTGAATAGACGTACTCCTTGCCGAGCTTTTCCGCCATCACGCAGCGGTCAGCCCAGGGCGATACGGAGACCCGCCTGAGATTGCTGATCTGTTTTATGATATCGATCCTGGTATCAAGGGGCTCGCAGCAGCCGTAGCAGGAGAGCCCGAACCGTTCCATCATCCGCTTCTGGTAGGGAAAGATGAACTCGGCAAACATCTCTGGAGAGACGCCCACGGTACTCTGGCTCTCAGCGAGGCCCCACATATCCCGGGTCCGTACATGCCCGGAGAACCCGGTCTGGGGAAGTTCGGTCGTGAACCCCATCCCCCCGGAGCCCACGAAGGAGCTGTCATTGTTCAGCGAAAGCGCACAGCTGGCCTCAAGATAATCGAGGCGCCGGTCCGTGTAGGCATAAATCTTTTCCGCGAGGGCGTGGACTTTCTCAGGATAGTCGTAGAAATCCATGAACATGGTATCAAGTCCCCGCAGAAACACGTAGTCATCGGTCTGTCCTACCGACCAGAACCACCAGGTCTTCTGCCGTACGATAAGGATCCCGTCGAACAGTTCATGTGCCAGAGCCAGCAGCCTGCCGGACATCTCCCAGTCTATATTGAGCTGGGGCGTTACCACCTTCTCCAGCTCCTCATCGAAATCATCGAGGACCGCGTCGATGTGATAGGCACCCCCGTCCGTCCTGAACTCCTTGTGAATCTCCTTGCCGGCAACTGCCCAGCTCGTCTCTTCATAGTGATGCGGCACGTCGAAATAGGGCTCAACAACATAATCATCGTTCATCTTCTCACCCCAGAACACCTGCTTGCGCAGCCAGTTTTCCCAATGCCGGGCAATACTGTTGGTGCAGCGAATCGCAGAACTCGGGATAATCTCGTTCCAGCCGTTCTCCGGATCGCACAGCAGCACCGGTCGCGTCGGAACCAGTGCGTTGTGATCCGTCCAGAGCTTTTTCCGCTCGGCCATCAGCGGCCGAGCTGCAATCTCCGCCACGTTGCGGGCAAGATCCGTTAGAATCTTCTTATCAGCTTCGGGAAACAGGAGACTGCTGTAATCAGCCTTTCTGTAGTTGACAATAAAATTCAGATGTTCAAACTCACCCATAACATTCCCACTCCTCATGGTTCGGTAAAGTCTAGAGAGGATACCATCGGTATACAATGTTGTCAAAGCATAATCCCCCTTCACAACTGTTCTGTTCACAAACCGATTCACAGGCTATAATCTAACTATGGCGCTGTTGATATCCGAACTGCTGGTAGTCATCCACTTCTCCATCGTATTCTCGATCACCTTCTTCTGTCTGCTTACCTACTACCGGACCCGGGATGCGCAGGTTGGCCGTTTTCTCCTGATAGCGCTGCCGCTGTTTCTCTTCACCCTCATCTATTTTCTCCACTGCTACGTATCCGGCAGGGGAAATCCTCTCTCGCCCTCGGCAGGCGAAGGCCTTGCACTCATAGCCCTCATCGTTGTCTGCCTCTCTCTCGCAGCCTATGTCCGGGGAGTCGTCACCTACCTTGTCAGCATCATTACAGAGGATAAAGGGAAAAAACGGATCGGCCTGATCATAACCAACGGTCTTGCAGGTCTCTTCCTGCTCATAAGCGTCTACCTGCTCATCCTCCTCAACCGCGACAGCTGGAGACAGGCTCTTTCCGAAGCGCTCAGCGACCTCTTCCTCTACAGCAGCATTCTCCTCCTGATACCGACTGTCGTGGCATCGATCTTTCTCCCCCGCTACCGCGGCAGGGAGAACTACCGCCTGCTCACCAGCATCCTGGTCGCCTTTTATCCCATGCTGCTCACCATACCCGTCGATATCCTCATGCTCTCACAAAACCCGTTCAAGCTGACTCTCATCACTCACTCGCTCTTCTGCGGCTTCTTTTTCTACTATATCCTCCGTCACTATCTTGCCCACTACGAAACCCCCTCCGAAGATCTTGAGGGCCGTCTCCCGGCATACTGCCGCAAGTATGATATCAGCAGCCGGGAGCAGGAGATCCTCCGCCTGCTCATTGAGGGAAGAACCAACCGGGAAATTGCCGACGCGCTCTTCATCTCCACCAATACCGTAAAAACCCACGTGCAGAACATCTACAGAAAAACCGGGGTAACGAACAGAATTCGGCTCATCCACACCGTCAACCTCCAGCAGTCATAACCGGACCCTGCAAGCATCACCCGTTCGGAAACAGCGCCCCGCCCGGGCGTATGAGCAGAAAATACTCCGTTCGGAGCCCCGTTTTCACCCCCTTTCCCGATATAATTTCTGCCGCTTAAGCGCTACGCTTACTGTGTGCGGCAGGCAGGCTGAAGAAGTATCAGGAGGCGGAAAGTGAAGGTAATCTGCATAACCGGAGCAACGGGACATATGGGGACTGCAGCTTTACACCTGCTGGTTAAGACCGACTCGTTCACGTTCCGGCTGCTTGCCCTGAACTCCCGCAGCGAGAGGAAGAAGCTCGCCCCCTACCTGAAGAATGACCGCATCACCATCGTCTGGGGCAGCCTGACCTGTTATGAGGATGTGCTTGCCGCTGTAGACGGCTCTGACATCATCCTCCACCTCGGGGCTCTCATCCCTCCCGCATCCGACTACCATCCTGATGAAGCAATGAGAGTCAACTACGAGGGGACGCTCAACGTAATCCGGGCTGCTGCGGCACAGCCGAACAGGGAGAGGAGCAAGCTGGTCTACATCGGCACCATAGCCGAGTCGGGCAGCCGCCTGCCGCCGCTGCACTGGGGCCGGGTAGGCGACCCGCTGCAGGCGAGTCTCTTTGATGCGTATGGCGAAAGTAAAATCAAGGCCGAACGGGCGGTTATTGAATCCGGGCTGCCTGGATGGGTCTCTTTGAGACAGACGGCCATGCTGTATCCCGAACTCTTTACCAGACTGGACCCGATCATATTCCACCAGCCGCTTGAGACCCATATGGAGTGGGTTACCGCAGGCGATACTGCCCGGGCGCTGCACAACCTCTGTCTCAAGGAAGACGAAGGAACACTCCCGGAAACCTTCTGGCGCAAGGTTTACCACATCGGAGGCGGCAGCGATTTCCGCAAGACCAATGAAGAGTTCATGCAGCGGGGATTTCAGGTAATGGGAATCAGGGACTTCAGGCGCGTTACCGAACCGAACTGGTTTGCAACCGGCAACTTCCACGGTTTCTGGTTCCTCGACTCGGACCTGCTTGACTCTATTCTGGACTTCCGCCGCGACACCTTTGAAGGCTTTTTTGAAGAGCTTGAGCGCACAGCGCCCCTGAAAAGACGTATCCTGCGCCGCCTTGCGGCAGCGGTTCCCCCCTGGATACTGAAGAACCTGCTCATGCGTCCGCTTGCCCGTATGCCCCACGGAACCCTGCACGTCCTCAGGACCTCAGTTGAGGCCAGAATCAAGGCTTACTGGGGCAGCCGGTCAGCCTGGTCACTGCTTCCCGCCTCCTGGTCGACAGTGACCATCAGGAAAAACCCTTCAGTACGAACGCTCAGCCACGGATTTGACGAAACAAAACCCCCGTCGGAGCTTACCCTGGAGGATATGCGGGCAGCTGCGGTGTTTCGCGGAGGCTCCTGCCTCTCCGAATCGATGATCACAGGAGACCTCGAGACCCCCCTTCTCTGGTGCTGCGAAGACGGACACACCTTCAGCGCTTCCCCGTCGCTGATACTTGCAACCGGGCACTGGTGCCCGATCTGCGACACTGCCCCGACAGCTGCGAGGCATGCCGCCGGGGATCTTTTCCACGCTCAGGTGCGGACCCTCTCAGGAAAACTGAGCTGAACACAGCATCCCTGTCCCCCGCCTAACCTTTTACAGATTGCATGCTCTCCCGTATGTTCTGGCAAATTTTGCCAGATTGGCTAGCAATTTTCACCGATACCGCTTCAGCCCCCATGGGAATATAATTTTTGCAAACTTACCTACTGCAAAATTGTATCGGAGGTCTTCCATGGGACTGCCTAAGCATATTGCCCTGACGGCTCTCATCACAGCTGTACTGTCAGGCTGTTTTCTCCAGCCCTACTCGGTCACCTATCTGGTGGAACACTATACCGAGAACCCTGACGGAGAAAGGTATATACTCAAAGAGACGGAGGTTCTGTGGGGAAACACCGGGCGGGAAGTAACCGCTTTCCCGCAGAACTATCCCGGATTCACCGAAAACCCTTCCCACCCCTCCCGTTCCGTTTCGGGCAGGGTCAGCCGGGACGGATCCCTCAGACTGCGGCTCTACTACGACTACCTCCCCTATACTGTCTTTCTCGAGACCAACGGAGCGGGTGCTGCAGAACCCATTGCCGGGCAGTACCTCGCCCTCCTGCCGCAGCCGGGAGAACCGGAGAGAATCGGTTTCTCTCTGACCGGCTGGTACCGCGATGAAGCCCTCCAGGACCCCTGGAATTTCGCTGAGGATCAGGTAACCGAAAGCATCACCCTCTACGCGGGCTGGGAGCCGGTGAGCAGCACGATCACCTTCGATCCTCAGACCGGGTCGGGTGGAACTGAAAGCGAGACCGCGGTGTGGGACCAGGAACTCCCACCGGCAGCGGCACCGGTAAAGGCCGGCTACCTCTTCAAAGGCTACTATGACGGAACACAAGGCACCGGCACCCGGTACTACAGCCCTGATATGGAGCCGGATACTCTCTGGAACAAAACCTCAGATACGGTGCTCTACGCCTCATGGGTGCCGGAAACCCAGACTTCCTATACGGTAAAGCACTACTTCCAGAACATCGAAGACGACCAGTACACCCCGGATGAGAGTCTGACGGAATCCCTTTGGGGAACGACCGACACCCTCGCTCAGGCCGTTAAGAAAGACCTCTACGGGTTCACGGAGAACAGTACGCTGTGGTTCCGCACTGCGCAGGCACCCATAGCAGGGGAAGGCTCCTCAGTTCTGGAACTCTACTACGACCGCAACCTCTACAGCTGTACCTTCCACAGCAGTCCGGGAAGTGCAGTCGCCGCAATTCCCGCACTGCGCTACCAGCAGCAGATACCGGAACCTGATGATCCGAGCCGTACCGGATACCACTTCAGAGGCTGGCACACCGATGATGCCTGCAGCAAAACCTGGAACTTCGATACCGATGTGATCACCGCTGATACTGAATTGTACGCCAAATGGGAACCGATGACCTTTGAGGTCCAGCTCTATATGAATTACTTTGGAAGCCCCAGAGTGCTGCATGATACCGTGACCGCCGTGTATGACTCACCGATGCCTGCATCCACCGAGCCCTACAGCTACGGAAACAAATTCTCAGGATTCTACGGTTCAGCAAACGGCACCATGAACCTCCAGGACCAGGACTACGATGCCGACATGCAGAGCACCAGAATCTGGAACGGACTGAGCGATATCAGCATCTATGCGTATTTTGAGCCCCTCGTCTACGGGGACACCGGTGAAGGGGGAGGAACCATCTTTTATAAAAAGAGCACATTCAGCGACGGCTGGCAGTACCTGGAGGCAGCCCCCGCCGGCTGGAACGGCACCGACGGGGACCCGGCTGTGCGGTGGGGCGGAAGTAATGATCAGGTGCTCAATGTATCTAATACAGCCCTCGGAGCTGGATCAACAAACACAGGAACTATTGTCGATACCCTCGGCGACGGTGCGGACGACCCCTACGCAGCCTGGCTCTGCGACAGCTATGAGTCAACCCGCAAAGGCGTTACCTACGACGACTGGTATCTCCCCTCCTCCGATGAGCTGTACCGGCTGTTCAACTATTCACAGGCAGAGCTGCTTGGAGACAACATATATAACAAGTACTGGAGCTCAACGGAAGCAAACGTATATTTGGGTAATTGCTACGTCCGCCTCTATACACTCTCCACACAAACCGGCGCACCAATGCAGAATTACGCCGTGAAATCAGAACAGCACTACGTTCGGCCGATACGAAAGTTCTAGGGGGAAGCTGGTGAACGCAACAATACTGAAGAAACGTAACGGGGGACATAGCATGAACCGGAACAGATATCGAAGAGGAGTGCCTGCAGCTGTAAGCGGTCTGGCAATTCTTCTGCTGCTTACAGGCTGTTTCCTCATGCCGACAGCAGCCAGCTACCAGGTGGAGCACCATACCCAGGATATTGAAGGCAGCACCTACTCGCTGCAGGACAGCTTCACCCTGTGGGGACTTACCGGTGAGGCGGTGCAGGTGAGAGCGGCAGCCTATCCGGGATTCACCCCGAACCCCGCTCTCGGCAGACCGGCAGGCGTGATAACAGAGGGCAGCGGCCTCGTGCTCAGTCTGTACTACACCAGGAACACCTGCAGTGTCACCTTCGACAGCGCCGGAGGCTCAGCGGTACCTTCACAGAGCAGCGTCCTCTATGAAACCGCCGCTGAAGAGCCGGTTCCCCCGACAAAGCCGGGATTTCTCTTTGCCGGCTGGTACAGCGACAGTGAACTGTCAAAACGCTGGGACTTTTCAGAGTATACGGTAACCGGAGACCTGACCCTCCGTGCAAAATGGACCCCCACCGGCTATTCCATCACCTACAAACTTGACGGCGGGACGAACAGCATCGGTAACCCCTCGTACTACCGGAGCGGAGACCTGCCCCTGGGGTTCTCCGACCCGAAGAGAACCGGCTATACCTTCGGCGGGTGGTACGCCGATGCCGGCTTCACCGAGCCTCTCGACATCCTGCCCGCTGACTTCTCGGGTAACGCGGTGCTCCATGCCCGCTGGATTCCCGAGACCTACACGCTCACCCTCGACCGCAGGCAGGGTTCTCCCCCCGGTCCCGGAGACACGCGGACTGTCACCTACGAAGCCCTCTATGGGGACCTGGGAAGGCCGCTCCCCTACTCCTACGCCTTCGACGGCTGGTGGACGAAACCCGAGGGGAAGGGAGTGAAGATTACCGCCGATACTCCTGTCTCAATCACAAAGGACCACACCCTCTACGCGAGCTGGATCGCGTACCAGATCGGGGATACCGGGCCTGCCGGCGGCACCGTCTTCTATGACAAGGGAGCTGTGACCGATGGGTGGCGCTATATCGAGACTGCTCCCGAATCAACCGTGTGGAGCGCCAAACCCTGGGGCGGCATGAACGAAAACTCGATCGGCGTGTTGGCAAGTGCAGTCGGAACCGGCAGTGATAATACCGACAACATTATCGAAACCCTGGGTGACGAGGAACCGTACCAGGACAGATCCGATTATGCGGCGAAGCTCTGCAGCGATCTGGTCGTCACGTATGACGGTATAGTTTATGACAACTGGCACCTGCCCTCGATCGAGGAACTGCTTACAATGTATCAGGCACTGGGCAATGACTTTGTCATATACCTCAGTATGCTGTGGAGCTCGACTGAGTATTCAAGCAACTTCCCGGAGAGAAACCTGGTCCGGGTGTTTGACAAATCCCAACAGTCCCGAACGGCCACAGTGTACAAGGACAGCACCGGACTGAAGACCCTGGCCGTGAGGTACTTCTGATCAACGCTCAGGGCGCCGGAGGGCTGTTCATCTCGTAAGCCTGGTAGATGCCCTCAAGCACGAGATCGGGCACGATCTCGTCAAAAAGCCCCGAGTCTCGGAAGAGGGAAGAGAAACCGCCGGTGGCCACAACCTTCGGCGGTCTGTCGCGGAAGTTCTCCCGGGTGAGCCGGGAGACGATCTCCCGGGCCGCCCCGAGGTTGCTGTAGTAGAGCCCCGACTGGATGCTCTCCTCGGTCGTCTGCCCGCAGACCTTTGCCGGCTGCACGATCTCCACCTTGGGAAGCTTAGCGGTATGCTCCTCAAGCGCCTGCATGGAAAGGCGCAGCCCCGGCATGATGATTCCCCCGAGATAGACCTTCTCCGCGGTAATCACATCATAGGTCGTGGCCGTCCCGAAGTCGGCTACGATCAGATGTTCCCCCGGATACCTGCGGATCCCGCCTATGGCATTGGCGATCCGGTCAGCCCCCACCGCCTGGGGATTCTTGTAGGCAATCTTCAGCCCGGTTCTCACCCCCGTCCTGAGCACGAACGGTTCCTGCCTGAAGTAGCGGCGGCAGCTGTTGAGCATTGCGTGGTTGAGATCGGGCACGACCGAAGCGTAAGCCACCGCGTTTACCCCGTCAGGGTCAAAACCGTTCTCCCGGATAGCGCTGCGCAGAAACAGCCCCATCTCATCGGAGGAGACTGCCTGATCCGAGACCTTCCTGAACTGGAGCACTAGGCTCCTCTCCCGGTAGAGGCCGCAGTAAATCTGGGAGTTGCCGACATCAATACAGAGTATCATGGACTCTCCTTTCGCAGAAGCTCCTGCGCTAGAGCCACGGTAAAACGCTCAAGGTGGCGGCAGAGCAGCTCCCTGCTCGTTACCCGCTCCATAAGCGTACCGTCAGCCCGGTAGATAGCCGCTTCGTGAACATCCCCCTCACCGACAGCGTCAAGATCGTTGTGCACAACAAGATCACAGGATGCCCCGGCAAAAACCCGCCTGACCGCCGCTTCGGCGGCAGCGGCATCCGCGCCCTTTGTCAGCTTGAACCCTACCAGCACCAGCGGCCTGAAGGAGGCATAGGCGCGGATTGAGGCGATGATCTTGGGGTTTCTGCGGAACGTTACCTGGATAAACTCCGGTTCGGAAGAGAACTTGCTCTGTGTATCGATCTCCCTGACCGTATTCCCGTCAACGCTGAAGGAGACCGGACTGTAGTCGCTTACCGCAGCCAGGTGGATGACAGCTTCTATGCCCTCATCGCCGCCAAGCATGGCCTTGAGCTCCCGCTCAAGGTCACTGAAGGTCCGGTAGCGGAGGGTATGGAGCCTGCCGGGAGCATGTTTCGCGAGGTCGGTCATATCAGGAAGGAGGGCATGGTATCCGTGGATAAGGATGACGTCGTGGCCGCAGCGCGTCAGGAAGTCAGCGAGGGCAGCTCCGGTTCTGCCCGTGGAAAAGTTGGTGACATACCGTACCCCGTCCAGGGGTTCTTCGGTACCGCCCGAGGTGACCAGGTACTTCACCTCTCCTCCCGAAGAGCAAGCACCAGAGAGGCAGCAGCCTCCGGTTCCGTAAGGCGCCCTGAACCTATTTCCCCGCAGGCCAGCAGCCCCTTCTCCGGCTCGAGAAAACGCACCCCCCAGCTGCTGAGCACCGCAATATTCTCCTGCACGGCTGGATGGGCCAGCATACCGCTGTTCATGGCCGGGGCAGCCCACACGGGAACTGCAAAATTATTCGCCAGGAACAGCGCGCTGATCAGGTCATCGGCCATCCCGGTCCGCATCCTCGCAAGAACGGCGGCTGTTGCCGGATAGATCAGGATCAGGTCAGCCCAGCGGGCGAGGGAAATATGGTCAATCTCGTGGGAGGCATCAAACATCCCCACCTTGAGCTTCCTGCGGGTAATCCCCTCAAGGGCAGCCGGCCCGACAAACTGAAGGGCCGATTCGGTGGCCGCGCACTGCACCTCCACCCCGTGCTTCACCAGCGCAGAGGCCAGGGATGCTGCCTTGTAGGCGGCAATCGAACCGGTAATCCCGAGCAGAAGGTGAAAGGGCCGCTTTTCGGCGGCAGTATCGTCGTGCATCTCAGTCCCTCCTCTCTTCCTGCGATAATCTGACATTGTCGATCAGCCTCACCCCGTCAAGATGCACCGCAGCCAGAAGCCTGTCCCCAAGCTCTGCATGGCGAAACTCCTCAATATACTCCACGGTGAAGCCGGCCTCTTCAAGCTCACGCCTCATCTGTTCCGTCGATCCTCCCGAGGTGAGGACAGCGGGGAACAGCGGCGCCTTTCTCAGACCCTCTTCGCTCAGGCGAACGTTGCGGGAACTGCAGGCCAGCCCCGATGGCTCCCTGACTGTCGGGCACGGAACCACAGTCGCGGCGATGCCGAAAGCCTTCGCCATCCCGTGAACGAGGACATACTGCTGCCAGTCCTTCTCCCCCATATAGACATAATCAGCTCCGGTAAGGATGAGCAGCTTGAGCACGATGGTCAGCATGCCGTCAAAATGGCCGACCCGGCGCTCGCCGCAGTAGCGGCGGGAAAGCTCCCGCTCGGTCACGCGGTAGGAGAAACCGTCAGGGTACATGGCAACCGCCTGGGGGAGGAACAGGTAGTCTGTCCCCTCCTCCTTGAGCATCTTTATATCCTCTTCGAGCGTAACCGGATAGCCGCTGAGATCGCCCGGTTCATCAAACTGGGTAGGATTGATGAAGATGCTCGCACAGGCGATGCCGCTTTCAGCCCTTGAGCGCTGCAGCAGTGACCGGTGCCCCGCATGCAGGGCTCCCATGGTGGGAACAAACCCGACGGTCTCTCCCCGACAGGAGTGATCCTCCATTGCACTGCGCCACTTCTCCGGTTCCCGGATGATCGTCATCGGTAGCTCTCCTGACCGCCCGGAAATCTTTTCGCGAGCACATCCTCGTGGTAGGCCTTGAGTGCATCGGTTATAAGGCGGGCTCCGTCAAGGTAGGTCCTGACAAACCGGGGTTTACGCCCCGGGGAAAGACCGAGAAGATCATGAAGTACCAGCACCTGTCCGTCAACATTCACCCCCGCCCCGATACCGATGATCGGGATACGCAGCTGTCTGGAAAGCTCAGCACCGGCCTCTTCCGGGACGCACTCTGCTACCAGGGAAAAGCATCCTGCCTCCTGCAGCCTGAGCGCGGCGGAGAGGAGGGCTGCCCTTGCGGACTCCTCCCTTCCCTGTACCCGGTATCCTCCGAAAGCATTGACCGACTGGGGGGTAAGCCCGATATGACCCATCACCGGAATGCCGGAACGTACAAGCAGGGAGATCGCCTGAAGGCTGCCCCCGTGCCCGTCAACGGCACCCTCGAGTTTGACCGCATTAGCCCCGGCCTGCATCAGCGGACGGACATTCTCGATCACCCTGTCAGGGCTTCCCACTTCGCAGAGGAAGGGAACATCGGCAATGATGAAAGCTTCAGGAGCTCCCCGCCTCACCGCCGCTGTGTGGTCGGCCATCATGGCGACCGTGGCCGGCAGAGTCGAGCTGTACCCGTGCATGACCATCGCCCCGCTGTCTCCGACGAGAATGCAGTCTATACCGGCCTTCTCTATCAGGACAGCGCTCCAGTGGTCATAGCAGGTGACCATGGAGATCGGGATACCCTGCTCTTTTCGCGTGATGAAATCCGGCGCGCGAAGGGGCCGGCTTCTGGTCTGTTCACTGGTTTCGGAATTCATGGTACCTGTCCTTCGGATCAAGTCCTGTTTCAGATGTGTCGCCGACTCTCCGGTAGCAGTTTCTGCGGTCAGTGTGATTCTCCATCACTGCCGCTGCCCGAATGTCACGTCGGCTGAGCAAATTCTACACCGGCCATGGGGCCTGCTGTCAAGCCGTAAGCCAGCCCCACCTGCTGAATCTAGCCGCGGAAGAACAGCGGAAACCCGAGCGCAGCAACGAGAAACCACAGCGCATAGGGCACCAGCAGAATTCCCTGGATGCGCAGAATGAGGTTTCTTCTGATCCTGCCCCCCAGAAACAGCGCGAAGAGCAGCATCAGTGCTCCGAGATTGATCAGCAGCAGACCGTTCTCCCCCAGGGCGGCAAGCCGGTTCGGCGTTACCCCGTAGCGGCTGAAACGGGCAATGACTGCCGCCAGGGCAGCAGCATCCACAGCGACCGCCGCAGCGCAGGAGAGGAGAATCATACCGTCCCACCTGCTGCTCTTCGTCTCATCCCGCTCAATTGAAGCGGTAAAGAGCACCATCGCCAGAACTAGCGCCAGCAGGAGATCAATGACAATCAACAGCTCCCGCTCCCCGTCCATACCCCTGCCCGTAATCCAGCTGGTCAGGAGAAAGACCGTCATGACGAGAAGGAAGAGCGGGAGGAAAATCCGGGCAAGCACGGGGGCGAAGTTCTCAATCAGGTGTCCCTTAGCCTCAACCAGAACTGAAGCTGCGAGCGGAACAAGGGGGATGAATCCGGTTATGAGCATCCGGGCCATCTCTTCTTCAACGGCAAACCCGATGGAAGAGAAGAGAGATTCCACTGCAGCAGCGGTGACGCCGATCCCGCAGAGCAGCAGAAAGCCGTAGATAAACGCCTCACCGGTAAAGCGGATGAAGTCCAGCTGCCGGGCGGCAGAGGTGCACTCATCCGTTCCCGTGTACAGCGGCAGCAGCGTGAGCCAGAGCAGCAGCGGCAGGTGGATTGCGGTGAGCACTTCAAGCTGGCTGCCGAACTGCCCGCTGAACAGAGCCGACACATTGACCGCAGCAGCTGAGGCGGCAAGGAGCAGCCCGTAGGGAATCAGCACCCGCCAGGCTGCCCGCCTGCGCAGGAAGAAGTAGAGGATGAGGACCGCAAAGGCCAGCAGCTGCAGGTTCACCAGGAAGGAGAAACTGCTGTTCTCATCAAAGAGAATCCCGAACATGCGGGGAACCTGCGAGAGAACAAATTGAAGGAGTATCAGCACGGCAGCAGTCCGGTATCCGCCGAATGAGCTTCCCTCCGGGGAAGCAGCGCCGAGCTTCCGCCACAATCTCCCGGCATGAACCCGGGAGTACTCGCTTCCGAGTCCGTTGAGGCTCCCCAATCGCCTGAAGGAGACAAGCAGCGCCTCCTCACGGCTCAGCCCCTGTTTCTGCAGCTCCTCAGCCCCCGTCAGCAGATGGTCCTCAAGCTCCTCCCGCTGCGCCTCAGGAATGCCCCTGCGTGCGAGCAGCTCCTTCCACTCCTCAACCGTCTGTTCTTTACTCATCACACCGCTCCTCATAAGCCGTCTGAAAACCAGTATGCCCTGCTGCAGCGCGCCCGGCGGCAGCGGCAAGCACCTGATCAATCTTCCCCCAGTCCCGCCTGAGCTCAAGCATATAGCTGAAACCCTCATCCGTGATTCTATAGTAGGTCCGTCTGCGTCCGTTTTCCTGCCGTACGCTTTGGCTCTGCAGGTAGCCCTGCCGGCAGAGCCGGTGGAGTATCGGGTAAAGCATCCCCTCCGCCCAGGGAATACTTTCTCCTGAGCACATCTTGAGACGGCGGATGAGGGCATATCCGTAATCTTCTCTTTCGGCAAGCAGAGCAAGGACTATCGGCGTCGCTCCGGCAGCAGTGAGATCTTTATGCATCAGCCCGATACCCCCGCGTGCGCAATCTTCGTTTCGGCAGCTGAGATCAGTATACCTATAAGTTCTAGGTATCGCAAGATTCATTTCTTCAGACCCGGAAAAGATTCAGGAATCCTGCCGACTGCCGGTTGACAGTCCAAACATCTGTGATATTGTATCAGTATAAGATGATTTGTATCAGTACATTTTCAGTACTGCAGGAGCCTGCCGTGGCGCGTCATAAACAGCCGGCGATTCGTCCCGCCGATGAGAGCTTGGACCGGAGTTCCCGCACCCCTCTCTATGAACAGCTTAAAATGTTATTCATCCGCCAGATCAGGGACGGAGAGTACACCGGCAGCAAGCTGCCGACGGTCCGGGATGCGGCAGCTGCGTACAGCGTAAGCATCAATACCGTACTCCGGGCGTATGAACTTCTGCAGAGCGAAGGATACATCTCCGGCACGGTGGGAAGAGGCACCTTCGTCACGACTACGAAAGAGGAGCTGCACCGTTTCAACCGGGGTCATCAGCTGCAGACCTTCATCCGCCATGCCATGCAGGAGGCGCTCGCCTACGGGTATACGCTTGACGAATTTGCCCGGGAAACCGAACGGTTCATTGCCAGAAAGCGGGAGGAACTTGCTGATACACGACTGATCTTCGTCGAATGCAACCGTGAGCAGCTGCTCTACTTCACCGAACACCTTGAACTCGACCCCTCCATACACCGGACCCCGCTGCTCCTGACCGAACTGCAGGAGGGCATCGCTCTCGGCCATAAACCGGTGACTGAGCTGGTGAAGAACTGCGACCTCATTCTTACCAGCTTCTACCACCTGCGCGAGGTGACGGAGATCGTGTACGGGTGGGAGAAGCCGATCATCGGAATTAATCTTGAACCGGAAATAAGCACCATCATCGAGATAGCCAAGATCCCCCCGGAATCTGCCGTGGGGATTATCACATCAAGCAGCCGTTTCCTCCAGATCATCAAGGAAGAGCTTCAGAAACTGAACTTCAGCTTCTCCCGTCTGCTCGAAACCACCTCGCAGGATGAGGAGACGGTTATGCGCCTGGCCGAGCGCTGTACTACGCTGCTCGTATCGCCCCGCCAGAAACATATTGTGGAGCGGATGCTCCGACCGGACCAGAAGGTGATTGAGTTCATCTACACTCCGGACAGGACTTCGATCAACAACATCAAGGCGGCAGTCCTTGAGCTGAGAAACAGCTGATTACAGCCGGCTGCCGGGGAGTGATCCATGTCCCAGAAAATTACCGAACCGACATTCAACATCTATTTTGCCCCGCGTTTCAAGATTCCGGTTCCCGGCCTGGTTCCTGCCGGCGCCCCGGCATCGCAGATAAAGCAGGCGCTCGAGCGCTGGGGCGGGAGGGCGCTGGTGAAACCCGACGTACTGACCGGCCGACGCAGTAAATCGGGAATGATCAGTAAGGTATCATCGGTCCAGGCTGCGGTAAAGGAGCTTACCCGGGCCGCCGGAACGGAGGTCAACGGGATCCTGCCGCGCGGCGCTTACCTGGTTCAGGATATCCCGGCCCGCTGGGAAGTCTACACGTCCCTTACCTACAGCACCAGCCATCTCGGCCCCCTGCTGTCCGTATCGCTGAAGGGCGGGGTCGACATAGAAGAGATAGACCGCGACCAGATCTGCACGGTACCCGTCGATATTTTTGAAGGACTCGATGCCTACCAGGCGGGAGAGGCTCTGCGCAGCCTCGGCTGGCCGCAGACGCTGGTCAGCTCCCTCTCCCGGGCGCTGATCGCATTCTGGGACATGTTCATCTCATCGGGCATGGAGCATGCTGAAATTAACCCCTGGCGCATCACGCCCGAGGGCAGACCGTATGCCTGCGACTTCAAGGGAACACTCGATGAGGCCAATTACAAGTGCCGGGTACCGGGGATTACCCTGCCTGAGTACCCGACGGCCGTTACCGACTTTGAGGATGAGATGCAGAGCTGGAGCAGTTCATCCCATCAGGGGCAGGCCCACGTATCAGACCTTGGAGGCAGCGGCATCCTCCCCCTGCTCTTCGGCGGCGGGGCATCCACTATTATCACGGAAGTTCTCCATGCCTGCGGAGGCGACCCCATGTTCCTCTCCGATTTCGGGGGCAATCCTCCCTATGAACGGATGTACGGAACGGCCAGACGCTGCTTCGACTACCGGCTCGGCAGCGCCCGCCTGCTGCTCATTCTTGGAGGCAAGGCCAACAATACCTTCATAGACGTCACTTTCCAGGCAATAGCCGATGCGCTCGCCGATTATTGTCGGGCTGAAGG
The DNA here is from genome assembly GCA_964433385.1 of uncultured Spirochaetales bacterium. Taxonomy (GTDB): domain Bacteria; phylum Spirochaetota; class Spirochaetia; order JABMQR01; family JABMQR01; genus M55B182. The sequence goes on along the minus strand of CAYSRK010000269.1, from coordinate 268 downwards.
TCCCCCTGATATCCCGGTCGTCATCGGCAGGGGCGGACCGAAGCTGATGAAGGGCTTTCTCATCATGCAGCAGACCCTCGAACAGCTGCAGCTGCCCTATGTCATCTTCGGACCCGAGTCTCCGGTCACCATGGTAGCGGAATATGCTGCCCGCCTGGCGGCAGCCCTGGGGAAACCGGCCTCCATAGCCGGGAAGGAGGAGCTATGAGAGCGCGCTCACTGTCAGACCTGCTCAAAAGAGGCGACCGGGCGGCTGTTTCTAATATAA
>CAYSRK010000268.1:0-5369 GCA_964433385.1 uncultured Spirochaetales bacterium | reverse complement strand
GTGCAGGTCCTCCTCGGCAATCAGCGCCGCCCCCAGGGCGCCGGTAAGGTGACAGTACCGTGAAACAAAGAGCGGCCGCCCCAGCTTCTGCTCAAAGGCGGCGACGAGGGCCTTGTTCTTTGCCGTAGCCCCCTGGAAACAGACATGCTCCCCGATATTGCTCTCACCCGCCACCATCTTCAGGTAGTTTTCCCGCACCGAGTAGAGCGCTGCTGCAAGCACCTCGTCCACCGTGTAGTCCTGGTTGAGGTAGTTGTTGATATCACGCTCCATGAAGACCGTGCAGCGGTCGCTGGTCAGGGGAGCAGGCTTGTTCTCGGCCCGGCTGCTGTACTGAGCAAGGGGAACCCCGAGTTTCTGCGCCTGTTCTTCGAGAAAGCTTCCCGTACCCGCGGCGCAGATGGTATTCATCTGGCTGAACGTCACCATCCCGTCCCGCATGGTGGTAAACTTTGAATCCTGCCCGCCGATTTCGATAATCGTATCAATTCTGGGATCGAGCTGGTAAGCTGCCCGGGCATGGGCGGTTATCTCATCGACTGCAAGATCGGCGCCGATGAGCTCGCCGACGAACTTCCTGCCTGAACCGGTTGCCGCCGCCCCGCAGATGGTGAAACTTACCCCCAGCCGGTTCTGAGTATGCAGAATCGTCTCGAAGATCCCCTGTACCGCCTTCAGCGGCTTGCCGGCAGTCCGGGTGTAGAAGCCCGCGTAGACTGTCTTATCCCCACCCTTTCCGGAGAGAACCGCCTTGGTGCTGGTGGAACCGATATCGATCCCGAGGTATACCGCAGTTTCAGAGCCGGGCTCGGGAATCACATAGATATCAGTCTCCACCTCCCTGCTGTGGGTGCTCGGGTAAAGAAAGGAGAGAGCGCCCGTGAAGCTCGGATAATCGGTAAGGTTGAGCGAAAGCGGAGGGTAGTAGTTCTCCCTGCGCTTCGGTTTCGCCGTGGCGGCATGTTCGAGGAGCACCCCTTCCTGACCGCCGCAGGCGTGCAGTCCTGACACGCTTTCTTGTCCGCTCGTATCCTGCGCCTCACCGTCCAGCCATGCGAGAGCCGCTCCCCATGCACCGAAAACGGGAGCCTGGGGGTAGACAGTAAGCGTTGTATCCAAAAGTGACTCGAGATGTCTGTGAACCGCGCGGTTGAGCGCAACCCCTCCGGCAAGGACGATCGGGCGGGGAGGCTGCTCATCCGAGACCAGGGTATCGACAATATTCTTCGCCAGCCCCAGGCAGAGACCATCGCAGATCTCTTCGAGGGAATACCCCTCCGCCTGGGCATGGATGAGGTCTGTCTTGGCGAACACCGCACAGCGGGAGGCTATCCGGGGAATATCGCCGCGGTTCGCCATAGCCAGGCGGCTCAGCTCACTGCTGTCCGAGAGCGAGAGCCTGCGGGCCTGCTGGTCAAGAAAACTCCCCGTTCCCGCCGCGCAGGAGCTGTTGCTCCTCATTCTCCGGTAGGAACCGTCCGGGGCGAAATGGATGATCGAAAAGGTCTCCGCCCCCACCGTCAGCAGAGAGCCCGGACTCCCCACTGAGGAAGCTTTTGAGGCAGCCTTGATACGGGCGACCGTCTCCTCAACCTCCCATGGGGTATCAAGAAGATCAGCCCCCCGGCCGGTGCGCACCAGCGCCGCAGCCCGCTCTATCCCGAGCGCCCGCAGAGACTCCTTGAGTGTTTTTTCCACCTCCCCGTAGTGGAAACGGTAATCGAAGGCGGCCAGATTTCCCTGGGTGTCCACCGCAACCGAGGCGATGGACACCGATCCTGTATCAACTGCAGCAACATACATACCGCTCAGAGTAGTGAAATCCCCGCCTCATAATCAAGAGGGAGAAGGCTGCAGCCGGACATTCCTTGCACTCCCTCCCGATATTAAGTATGATGCAGCTTGAGACTGATAAAGAGTACATTCCGCTTGTACCGTTATGCAGGAGCCTTGCAATGGCCAAACTATGGGATAAAGGATATGCGGTTGATAAGCTGGTGGAACGGTTCACCGTAGCTGATGACTGGAAGCTTGACCGGCACCTCGCTGCTGCCGATGCGACCGCAAGTATGGCCCACGCCGCCATGCTGGCTGCAATCGGCATACTCACCCCGGAGGAGCAGAAGTTGCTCTCAGCCAGACTGCGGGAGATTATTGAACTCTCCGAAGCCGGTACCTTTGAGATCACCCGTGAGGATGAGGACTGCCACACGGCGATTGAGTACTACCTCACTGCTTCCTGCGGGGAGGCCGGAAAAAAAATACACACCGGCCGCAGCCGCAACGATCAGGTCCAGACAGCCCTGCGTCTGTGGATGCGCAGCTTTCTGCTCGCTGCCGCTGAAGCCGCCGGGGAGCTGGTCCGCACCGTTATCGCCTTCGCGGAAGACCACGCCGCTGTACCGATGCCCGGCCGTACCCACATGCAGATCGCCATGCCCTCCTCGGTGGGACTCTGGGCCGCAGCCTATGCGGAGGAGCTGGAGGATGAAATCGGGCTGCTGCTGTCAGCAGTCGACCTGATCAACCAGTGTCCGCTCGGATCAGCTGCCAGCTACGGCGTACCCCTGCCCCTTGACAGGGAGATGACATCCGACCTTCTCGGCTTCGCCAGGGTGCAGAACAATGTGCTCTACGCCAACAACTCTCGCGGAAAGTTTGAGGCGGTCGCTGTCGACAGTCTCGACTACCTGTGCCTTACCCTCAGCAAAGCCGCCCAGGACCTCATTATCTTCTCCATGCCTGAATTCGGCTATTTCAGTCTGCCGGCCGAACTCTGCACCGGTTCAAGCATCATGCCCCAGAAGAAGAATCCCGACCTCCTTGAACTTGTCCGCTCCCGGTCAGCGGGTGTTACCGCTGCATCGGTACAGATCAAGAGCATAATCCGCAGTCTTCCCTCCGGATACAACCGTGATTTTCAGGATACGAAGGCCCCCTTTCTCCAGGCAGCAGCATCCGCCTATCTGGCTGTTGAGGTGATGAAGACCTGCTTTGCGTCCCTGTCTGTGCATCCTGAGCGGCTTCGCGCGGGGTTTATCGCGGAAATATACGCAACAGACCGGGCGATTGAGGCTGTGATGAAGGGAGAAAGCTTCAGGGATGCCTATCGGGGAGTGGGAGAAGCTATCGAGAACGTTGAGGCCGGTGACCCCGACGAGGCGCTGTTTGCCCGCACCTCCAGCGGGACTTCCGGAAACCTGCGCCTTGAGCTCGTCAGGGAGCAGAACCGGCTGCATATGCAGCGGGTACGGGATATGAAGGAGCATATTGACAACGCCATGACCGCACTGGTCGGCCGGCCGGTGGAATTTTTCCGCAGCACCCTCAGTTGATGTTCACCAGCGCCTCGGCGATATTGATGCAGTAGTCCCCGATATGCTCCAGATGGAGGGTGAGGTCGAGCAGCATAAGCTCTGCTGAGATGTCGGAGGCCTGTCCCAGACGCTCCTGCACCCCGGCCTTGATCGAGTTTCTCATCGTGTTGATCTGGTCCTCGAACTTCTGGGCCTGGCTGAGCTCGGTCGTGCTTATATGACGGTTCAGGTGGTCTTTGATAAAGTCGATGTACTGCTGGACCAGGTCCATATAGGCGGTAAAATCATCCCAGGCCTGCTGCGGACACTGAATCTGCTGGGTATACTTTCGTTCGGTGAGCAGTATCAGGTTGAACGTACTGTCCCCGATACTCTCGAGTTCGTTGACGATCCTGATCTGGGAGTTCACATTGCCCGCGCTGATGGGGTTCATGCTGTCTTTGACCAGCTCGACCATGAAGGCGGACAGCTCATGCTGCATCTCGTCCGATCGCTCCTCAAGCCGCTTGATCTCCTGAACCTCGGTCCCGAGCTTCTTGTCCGGGTTTCTGAAGACTACCGTGAAGCGGGAGAACATGTTCGAAATGAGCTGCGCCATCTTGAAAATCTCATCCTGGATCTTGATCAGGTAGAGCTCCGGGGTATCCTGCAGGGCTGAAGAGATGTAGGTGAACCGATAGGAGTCCTGTCCCTGGGCGGTCGAATCCTTCACCATGCGCGTCACCAGAGCGGTGAACTGCTTCAGGAAGGGGAGGAACAGCAGGGTGTTGACCACGTTGAAGACGGTGTGATACATGGCCAGGTGTTCGGGAAGGTGGGAGGTGCCGGCGGGACCGTAGACATCCCCGGGAACGAGCAGATTTACCAGCTCGAGAAACGGATTGAAGAGAATGATTACCCAGACTGTTCCGATGATGTTGAACAGAATGTGAGCCCGGGAAGCCCGCTTGGCGTTGGTGCTGGTGCCGATGGAGGCGAGGTATGCGGTAACGGTTGTCCCGATATTCTGGCCGAGCACAATGGCTGCAGCCACAGGATAGCCGATCCAGCCCTGGTAGGCCATGGTGAGCGTAATAGCCATCGAAGCCGAGGAGGACTGGACGATAACTGTCAGCACCGTGCCGGCGAGTACGAAGAGCAGGATGCTTCCGACGCCCTGGGAGGTCAGGTGGGTGAGAAAATAAAGGGCCTCAGGATTGTCGCTTAAGTCCGGAACGGAGTTTTTGAGGAACTCGAGTCCGAGAAAGAGCAGGCCGAATCCGATGAACACCTCCCCGATTTCACGGCGGCGCAGGGATTTAACGAAGAGAAACGGAAACCCGATACCGATAGCCGGTATGGCCAGCGCGGCCACATCGACCTTGAATCCCAGAATCGCCACCAGCCACCCGGTGACCGTGGTTCCGATATTGGCCCCGAGAATAACCCCGATCGACTGGGAGAGGTTCATCAGTCCGGCGTTGATGAAGCTGATGACCATGACCGTTGTAGCCGAGGAGGACTGGATGATCACTGTAATTGCGACGCCGGTGAAGACTGCCGAGAAACGGTTGCCGGTCATGAACTTCAGGATGGCCTTCATCCGGCTGCCGGCGGCCTTCTGAATCCCTTCGCTCATGATTTTCATGCCGAAGAGGAAGAGCCCGAGGCTGCCGACGATTTCAAGCAGTACGAATAGTATGTTCATTGCAGCTGATACTACCACTTTGCAGCAGTGAATGTAAATAATTGATGAATTATGATGGTGCAATTAGCACGGCTAATTGACCATGACCTCCCGCGGGCGCCAGCGGCTCACCGCGCGGCAGGCATCCTCCGGTCCCTCATCGGTGTACCGTCTGATGACATGACGCCACAGGTCAGGCTCCAGAGGGTCGGGAGTGAAGGAGCAGACTGAAAGACGGCTGTCGAGAAAACTCTCGGCGAGAAAATTGATCTCGAACTCTGCCGGCTTCATCCGTTCCCGGTACTCCGGGGGGAGCGATTCGAGGATCCACTCGATGTAGGAGATGTTGTTGATATGGCGGACGCTGTCGATGTCGCGGTACTGAA
>CAYSRK010000267.1:0-3874 GCA_964433385.1 uncultured Spirochaetales bacterium | reverse complement strand
GGTATTGGCAATCAGAACTGTACGTTCCATGAGGGTGGTCCCCGTCCGCGGGTCGATTAGGCGGGGAAATTCGGTGAGCACGTCGGTCATTTCGTTGCCCCGCTCACCGCACCCGATATAGATGATGATATCGGCATCGCACCACTTTGCCACTGCGTGCTGAGTCATGGTTTTTCCGGTGCCGAACCCGCCCGGGATGGCGACCGTGCCCCCCTTGGCGAGGGGGAAGAGCGAATCAATAACCCGCTGCCCGGTAATAAGCGGAATGCCGGGAGCAAGCCGCTCCTGAACCGGGCGGGGGGTCCTGATCGGCCACCTCTGCAGCATGCAGAGCTCCTGCAGAGCCCCCGGTTTAGCCCCATCGGTTATCCGGATAACGGCAAGGGTCTGCTCGATCCGGTACGCTCCTTCGCCGACAATCTCGGTTACCACAGCTGAGTTCCAGGAACCCGGAGGGACGAGTATCTTATGGGTGATGCGGGAGGTCTCCTCCACAGTCCCGATGACTGACCCGGGACGCACGATATCCCCGGTCTTCAGGACCGGGATAACATTCCACAGCTTCTCCCGGTCGAGGGAGGGAGCCTGGATGCCGCGGCGAATGAAGGTGCCTGAGATTGCGGCCAGTTTCTCCAGCGGCCGCTGGATGCCGTCATAAATGGTCCCGATAAGTCCCGGTCCGAGCTCAACGGAGAGCGGCATCCCGGCCCCGTAGATATTATCCCCCGGGGCGACCCCGGTGGTATCCTCGTAGACCTGGATAACCGCCCGTACCCCGGAGAGTTTGACTATCTCCCCGATAAGCCGGGCTTCGGATACCCGGACAAGCTCCATCATGCCGGCGTCGGTTATCCCCTCGGCCTCAATGACCGGGCCGTTGACCCGTTTAACCCGTCCGATCAAGCGCTCACTCATGCAGTCCCATCTCCCTTGTCATCTGCCGAGATCCCGGCTGAATCGTCCTCTCCGCGCCCAGGTGTGAGCAGCATCCGGTAGATCAGGTGGCGAATCTCGGACTGGCTGCGCAGCAGGCGCGTCCTGATCTGGTTGCTGTAGGCCACCGTATTGTCAGGGGAGGTCAGCACCGGCCCCTGTCCTGCCAGGGGGTGTTCCGGATCAGCCTGCAGGATCATGCTCCTTCCCGCTATAGCCTTCACCCGTTTTTCAGCCCGCTTAAGCAGCTCTTCGCATACAAGCGCTGTCTCCTCAGCTGAGACGGCAACTGTTGCCCGTTCGGTCTGGATTCCCAGGGCAGCCTCGGTGATCAGGTCCTCAAGCACGGCAGGGTAGGACTCGCTGCCTATTTCCGCCTCTACTGCATCAAGGGCAGCATCGATGACTGAATTGATTACCCGTTCGGAGAGCTGCAGCGTACGGTTCTTCCGGGCGCTCTCAAGCCGGGATGCCCCTGCACTGATAATCTCATCATACTGCCGCTGAGCTTCCTCTTCGGCCTCCGAGCGCAGCCGGAGCGCCTGTTTCTCCCAGGCTGCCCTGCGCTGCCCGGCATTCGTACGGGCATCTGATAGGATCTGTTCAGCCTCGCGCCGCGCCTGCTCAAGAATCCCCTCGACAATGGAGAGGCTTCCCTCCTGCTCGGGGACCGGACTCAGCGTATCTTCTGTATGAGCGCTTTCCCGGTTGGAACGGGAGATTGCCTGTAGTATCCTCTCGAGCATAGGCCTGCCCCTTTACACCTGTATGCCGACGGCGTGGTTGACCAGTTCCCGCAGGTCCGGACGCTCCGGATCCCTCCCGCGGCGGTCGGGTATCTCGACGATAAGCGGGAACTCCATCGTAAACTGGTACCGGTTTACCCGGGACCTGATCAGATCGGCGCACGGCTCAGTTATGATGATAATCCCGGTATCCTCATGAGCGACAGCCGCCTCAAATGCGGCAGCCGCTTCACCTTCGGTGGATACGCTCTGTCCCGCCACTCCGACTACGCCGAATCCGAGAACGGTGTCTTCATCGCCGATAACGTAGTATTTCACTCCGATAATCTCCCGCTGAAGGGTCTCAGAATTTTCCCAGAATCATCAGGGCTGAGATAAAGCCGAAAATGACGATACCTTCAGCCATTGCGACGAATATCAGGGCCTGTCCCCCGACCTCCGGCCGTTCGCTCATAGCCCCCATTGCCGCCGCACCTACCTTCGCGATCGCCAGGCCGGCCCCGATAGCCCCCAGTCCGAACGCAAGGGCAGCGGCCATCAGCCCCCACTTCTGCCGTTCGGCATCAGCCGCGGTAATCGTACTCCCCGCTGAAACCTGCACATCAGTTCCCGTTTCGGCACCATGGAGCGGCAGGGTAAAGAAAAGACTGATGAACGTCATCAGCAGGGCGATGGTGAGCACGCTGAAACTGACCCGGTGTTTGAATCCTCTTTGCTGTGCATTCATGGTTTTGACAACCTCCCTGACATCAGAAAATGGGGGTCGGAAATTCCGACCGCTATATGGACGCGCCTACCCGGCCCGCCTGAGGGAGACAGGACGGTAGATCCTGCCTGACCCGCTGAAATACCGCGAGAAAAACTCATAGTAGTGGAGCCGGAGCGCCTGGATTCCGGCGGAAAGCCCCTCGAGAACAATGACGACGGCGTTTCCGGCGATCAGCACCGCAACGGAAGCTGCTGGCGAGGCAATGGAACCGGCTATCTGGAAAAATGCGGTCATCAGGCTTACGTGGGCGATACCGAGCCCGGCGATCCGCATAAAGGAGAGAGTATTCGAGAGGTAGCTGGTGAAAAGCTCCAGCAGCTCCACAACCCATTCCATGATAAAAGACGGAATATGCTTCAAGCGGATACTTCGGCTCCCTTCCCCGTGTCGCAGCTGCTCGAGCGGTGCCTTGAGCAGAAACAGCAGAGCTGGAAGGCCGACGGTCAGTACCAGCTGCGGACCTGAAGGCAGGGAGCTGTAGCCGGAGGCGACGAACTGGAAGGCCGCAGCCGTTCCTCCGAGGTAGAACCAGAGCCCGAGCAGGCCGCCGTGGTCGAAGACCAGTCCCAGCCAGTCACGTCGGCGGAAGCGGTTGACGCAGTTGAGCGCGATTCCGAAAACGATGACTGCAACCCCGAAGCGGATGGTTATGCCGAGAATATCGTAGATGCTCGAAACCAGGGCAGGTGAGGAACCCCCGCCGTGACCGGAGACTATCCCGTGGTAGTCAAACCACAGCGGCGGCAGCCAGGAGTACCCGAAGTAGGAACCGAAGAGCGCCCCGGTGACGACTGCAGCTGCCCCGCACCAGGCTATCAGTTTTCCGAGCTTGAGGGCGGTGTCGTTCTCCCCGGCACTCCTGCGCCTTCGGGACAGCAGCAGCCCGACCAGCAGGAGTACCGCCCCGTGACCGGCATCGCCGAACATCAGCCCGAACATAAGCAGGTAGGTGACGGTGACCAGTACAGTCGGATCGATACTGCCGTAGCGGGGAATCGAGTAGTTCTGGACCAGCCACTGGAACGGCAGGAGAATCCGCTTATGCTCCATAAGCACCGGCACCTGCGATGAGTCAATGGAGCGGTTTTTCTCCGGCTCCGTCCACTCAAGCGCACAGCGGTCTCCGACTGTCTCCCTGATAATCCTCTCGGTCTGACCCCGCAGCCGGGCGGGAATCCAGCCTGAAAACAGCACCGTCTCCCGGGTGGTTCCGTAGTGCAGCTCCATGGAGCGCAGCAGCTGCCCCAGTCTGATCTCACGCCACGCCTCCTCAAGCTCAGGCTGGAGTTTCACTGTCAGGTTACGGGCCGAATCAGCCAGCTCTTTCTGCCGTTTCTTTGCGGCGGCAATGCGCCCGGAAATCTCCCCGACAGCCTCCCCCTTGAGGCCGCGGAACTCGGGCGGAACCGTGATGCTCTTCCACTGC
>CAYSRK010000266.1:0-3426 GCA_964433385.1 uncultured Spirochaetales bacterium | reverse complement strand
GAAGCAACTCCTGAGGCCTTTGCGGCAGCTGTCACCGACAGAACACGCCTGTTCTACACCGAAGTGATCGGCAACCCGTCGCTTGATGTCGCCGATATCGCCGGCATTGCCGAGACGGCGAGGCAATACCATATTCCCCTCGCTGTCGACTCCACCTTCACCACCCCCTTCCTGATCCGGCCGCTTGAACACGGCGCCGATATCGTCATCCACTCCCTGACCAAGTGGATGGGGGGCCACGGCACCGGGATCGGCGGCATCGTCGTTGACGGGGGAACGTTTGACTGGAGCGATCCGAAATTTCGCCTCTACAACGAACCGGACGGTTCATACCACGATCTGCGCTACGCCCACGACCTGGGCGAACTCAACCGGCTGGCGTTCATCATGCGCATGCGCCTCGTACCTCTGCGCAACCTCGGCGCCTGCATAACGCCGGACAATGCCTGGATGTTTCTCCAGGGAATCGAGACCCTGCCCCTGCGCATGGAGCGGCACTGCAGCAATGCCCTATCAGTCGCCCGCTTCCTCTCATCCCACCCGAAGGTCAACTGGGTCCGATATCCCGGGCTCCCCGATGATCCTGCCCATCCCCTGGCAGCAAAACAGCTGGCTAACGGGTTCGGGGGCATGGTTGTCTTCGGCGTCGACGGAGGCTCCCCCGGCGGAGGAAAGGCAGCAGGAGCGCGGTTTATCGACAATCTGAAGCTCATCTCCCATCTGGCGAATGTCGGCGATGCAAAATCGCTAGCCATCCATCCGGCGAGCACGACGCACTCCCAGCTTACCGCCGAGCAGCAGCTCGAGGGCGGCATTACCCCGGACCTCATCAGGCTCTCAATCGGCATAGAGCACATTGACGATATCATGGAGGACCTTGATCAGGCCCTGCGGGAAGCCTGAGGGGCTGACAGCAGGAACTTTCCGGCAGAGAACCCTTGACTTCTCAGTGCAGCGTGTGAAAGACTCAACCGAGAGGCGCGGCAGAACTGCGCCGTACATACCAAGGGCAGGGTACCGCACATGGCAATTATCATTCCCGAGAATTATCACATATGGAACGCTCTTCAGAAGAGGAGAGTGCACTGCATCACCCCGGAGCGGGCTGAGCATCAGGACTTCCGCCCCCTGCGCATCGGTATCCTGAATATTATGCCGCAGGCGGAATCGTACGAATTCAATATCCTCTTTCCCCTCGGCCGTTCGATCATCCAGATCGAACCGGTCTGGCTGAGACTCAGAACCCACACCTATACCAGCAGCAACAAAACCCACCTCGACGCCTTCTACCTGACCTTTGAGCAGGCAATCCGCCACCGGGGCTTTGACGGGATCATTGTTACCGGAGCCCCGGTAGAGGAGATCCCCTTCGAGGAGGTAACCTACTGGGAGGAGTTTACCGAGATTCTCGACTATGCCCGCGATCATGTCGCCTCGACGCTGGGAATCTGCTGGGGCGGACTTGCCCTGGCTAAATACAAGGGGATAGAGAAAGTTCAGTACCCGAAGAAGCTCTTCGGTGTCTACCAGCTGAGGAACCTCGACAGGACCCACCGCATTACCGGCGATCTCGACGATGTATTCTGGTGCCCGCAGAGCAGGCACTCCGGAATTCCCGACGCAGTCCTGGAGGAACGGGCGGCCGCGGGTGAATTCAGGCTCCTCGCCCACTCTTCCGAGACCGGTTACGTTATCTTCGAGAGTTCTGACGGACGTTTCATCATGCACCTCGGCCATGCTGAGTACCGGACCCGCCGTCTGATCGACGAATACCAGCGTGATGCCGCCAAAGGCCGCACCGATGTGGAACCTCCGGTTCATATCGATCTCAAGAACCCGCTCAACGTCTGGAGAAGCTCAAGCCAGGAGTTCTTTCTGCAGTGGGTTAAAAAGGTCTACCTCGATACGCCCTACGAGATTTAGTTTGCCTGCTGTCAACCCGCTGCCAGGCTGTATTCCCTGCAGGCTGGTTAGTCCAGGTTGAGAAGAAATCCGTCCAGCTCCCTCTCCGCCGGCCTGGTGAAGCGTTCGCGCAGCGTGCTGCTGTCGAGCTGGGAGAACTCCCCGACGGTTGTCGCGGCGTTGGGGTTTATCTCGGTATCGGCGTGCACGTACGTGGTCTGGTAGAACAGCAGCCGCTTCTGCACGTGGATTCCCAGATCCAACAGCCTGCGTGCTCCCTGCTGCAGCAGCTGGAGTTTGGTATCGAGATCCTCCTCGCTGAGGAGGCTCCAGACCCCGAGCATGATCGGCTGACTGTGGTTGTTCACGTCTCCGTTAAACTCTCCCCGCAGCAGCTGCTCCCGCGGTTTGCCCAGATAGGGGGCGAAATCGAGATGCTCGGCAAGCTTTCGGTCAGTTGCGTAGAAATTGCCGCTTTCCGGATCGAGGGTGAAAATGATCACATTTCCGATAGCCTGCCCGTAGCTTCGAAAGAGCTGGCTGCGGCAGGTCTCCAGCGGCACGATCGACTGCAGCAGCCGCATCCGCTTTTTTATAGTGCCGGCGGTTTTGTACAGCCATTCTCCTGCCCTGCTGTGCTCTCCCTTGTAAGCTGCAGTAACTTCAGAAAAGGCCTTATCATCGATCCTGTCCTCCCAGAAGGAGAGGATGAAGCGGTATATGCTCCTGATATTATGCTCACGGCTGAACAGGAGGATCAGATCGTAGAGGTAGATTTCCATCTTCCTGATCTGCCAGATAAAGGAGATGATGTCGGTGCGGCTCGGATTTTCTGTCAGCCGGCTCTGGTCGGTAAGATCATGAAACTCATGAAACCGGCGTTCAAGCTGGGTATAGAGCCGCTCCCCCGCCCCCTTGCGGGGCTGGTCAAACCGGATCGTCCAGATAGCGCCCTTGCCCGGGGAGCTGATCACGTCAACATTCTCTGCCCCGAAGACGGAGAATATCTGGATGGAACCGAGCCCCTCTCCCTCCCGGCGGGATTTAGTCGAGCGGCCGACAAAAGCCGGCAGTCCGTCCTCCCCCCGCTCAAGCATCTGCGGCGTCATGCCGATTCCGTTATCCTTGATCCTCAGGATAAGCGTATCCTGCCTGTCCCGCAGGTCTATATGGAGGATCCCTTTCTCCCCCTTCTCTCTGATGGCATCGAGGGCGTTTGAGACGATATTTATCAAAGCCCTGCTTATATTCACGTAGTAGCCAAGCACCTGGGACGTGGCCGAATCGAGGCTGAAGTGAAGGCGACAGGGAACGGAAGAGGCTTCCACATATGGGATAATCCGCTCAAGGATAAGGTCCCGCAGGTTGACCTCATGGATACGGCTTACCGTATCACGAAACCGGTTGAGCGTGTTGACCAGGGTGGTGGTCTCCCGGTTGATGTCCTCGATAATTTTCCCGGAATTGGCGGCTGAAAGGGAATCGACCATATGGGAAAGGAATCTGATCGTCTTGCGGGCATCG
>CAYSRK010000265.1:0-2749 GCA_964433385.1 uncultured Spirochaetales bacterium | reverse complement strand
GCTCCTGTGCAGACCTCTTTGCCGGCGTCCTGTTCCTGGAGTATACTAATCCGTATGAAGCTGTCGAACAAGGGTGAATACGCCTGTCTTGCGCTGATTCACCTCGCAGAGCGTTACCGGGACGGGCTGTGTAGGATTGAGGATATCGCCTCGGAGAAGAAGATCCCGAAGAAGTTTCTCGAGCAGATCCTGCTTAGCCTGAAGTATTCGGGGTACGTCAGGAGTCACCGGGGTCCTGCAGGCGGGTACGAGCTGGCAAAACGGCCCGACCAGATCAGCCTGGCCGAGATCATTAGGCTGATGGACGGGGCGCTCGCCCCCACCGGGTCGGTAAGCACCCACTTCTACAATACCACGCCGCTCGAGCAGAGCCCGAAGGTGAGTGCGGTCATGAAGGAACTGCGCGATTATATCAGCGACAAGCTCGAACATACCTTTTTCAGCGACCTGCTCTAGCAGGAGACAGGCAGGCTCTGTTGCTGTGCCTGCTGAAGAGGTTTTTTTCTTGCATAAACACTATAAACAATATAGACAAAGTAAAGAAATGGTTTCTTGAGGCATCCTGATCGCCTCAGCCGGGGCGGTACTCTCGGTAGTTCCGCTGGCCTGGATTGTCAAGCATGTCAGGCAGTATGCCTTCAAGACAGCCATAGCGCTTCTCTGCATTACCCTCGGGGCATGGACGATCCTGAAATCGGGAATCCTTGCCTGAAACCGCTTCATGGCAGCAGGGAGCGTACTATTGCTGCCGAAGGTGCAGCTGTTATATGCAGATAGGCTGCGTCTCGAATATCGGCCGGCAGATCCGGATCACCTGAGAAGCGTCAGCGGCTTCCGCCGGCTGGATACTAGCCGCTTGTAATTTTTACATCCCCTTCAACATATCTATGTATCAAACCAGAGATAAGCGTTTGGTATGGTATGCCCATTTCCAGTGCTTTTTTCTGTATACCGATAAAATCATGGTCATATAGACGGATAGTGATACGTTTATCCTTCTTGAAAGTGTTTTGTGCAGTTCTCCGGATTGAATCAATTTCTTCCTTTGTGGGGCCTGTCAGCACTACATTTCCCTTTTCCAGTTCATCAAGGATGAATTGTTCCTCTTTGTCATATTTCACGGCATCCCCCCCCGTTTCTTCTTCATATAACTTTGTTGCTTTCCTGCTTGGAATAATGGTTTTTAAAAAAATGTGTTCTGTTGTAACCATGTGCGGAACCAGAAACACATAGTCCTCTATACGGACGTAGAATATTTTTCGGCCAGGATATTTCACCTGGTCCGGATGGTCTGAGATTTTCCACAGGTCTCCTTTTGAAAGATGAAGTATGACCTGTTCAAAAGATATGTTCCTTTCTCTTTTCAGCCATTCATTTTTCTCTGGATTCCATTCAAACTTCATGAGCTGTTTGTACATCTTTTCCATGTACAAGTCAACAGAAGGTTTCCCCTCAGGTTCCGGCCGGCAGATCCGGATCACCTGAGAAGCGTCAGCGGCTTCCGTAGGTGGGGTTATCAGCAGTATGCAGATGGTTCTTCCGCTTCTGAAACGGTTTTTCCTGCACCGTCAGCATTTCGTCGGCACCTCGAACATTTCAGGGGATGCCGATTCCTGCTCTTTCGCATGGGTATTGCCGGCAGTCTGTCAACCAGAATGGACCCGATTCGAATTCGGAGAGGATTGATCCGGCGAACTGCAGGGAGAAAACACCCATGTGGTATCCACCTCGCTGAACAGGGGGGAGACTGTCCGATTGCTCCCCCAGGTTTTAAGAACTCTCGTCCGCCGTGGGAGGTTCCGGGACATGCCTGGCATACTGCTCTGAGTCGGCTCCTTGATGTCGGCGCAGGATTCCTGCATGCTGTCTGCTTAATCCTTCGGTCGCGACAGAAGCAGCGGGAAACAGTACCCTTTGACGATTCGGCAGCAGCGATTCATGCTGTAATTCGTACAGCACGTGAGCGGAAGGGAACAACTGTCGGGCCGCATGATCTGATGATAGCTGCGGCCGTTCTTACCAGGAATGCAATTCTTGAAACCCATAACACCCAAGAATTCTGCATGATTTCCGGTCTGAGGGATGAGGATTTGACCCTGCCGGATATGTCGGCAGACACTCTTTCAGGAGTGTAAGCAGACGCAGCCCAGCCCCGCAGGTACCGTGAGCAGCCGGCAGCTAGTCCCACAGCCTGGTGATCCATCCGAGGTACTCTTCAAGGGTGAGACCCATCTGCCGGTAGTACCCGATATCCCTCCTCATCCGTTCAGCGAGCTTGCCGGTCCTCTTGCCCTCGATATCCGCGCTGCTCAAGTCCGCGACGAAACTTCCCCGTCCGACGGTGGTGGAGATCAGCCCGTCTTTTTCCAGCAGTTCCCACGCTTTCCTGACGGTTATGATACTGATCCTGAGGTCTTTCGCCAGCGTCCTGATGGGAGGAAGCGGTTCATTCCTCCGCAGTTCCCCCCTGATGATCTGGGCGGCGATCTGGTCGTGCAGCTGCCGGTAGATCGGAGTCGGTGAACTGCTGCTGATATCGATCCGCATCAAAGCCCCACACGCCGGAAAGACTGCACCGCCAGCCGGTATGCGATGAAGGTAAGGAGGGGATAGAGGGCGATTCCGCTGATCAGTACGATGATCTGGACACTCTGCACCTCTTCCATCACATGAGCGAACGGACGGCTGATCATAACCGGCACCTCGGCTGCAGCGGCGAGCAGGGCGGCTGCCGCGACGGCTATGATTA
>CAYSRK010000264.1:0-8066 GCA_964433385.1 uncultured Spirochaetales bacterium | reverse complement strand
ATCGCGTGAATACTTTGAACCGGAAATCAGGCCGCTGATAAGATCAATAAACAGCGCAAGACCATATCCCTTCGGACCGCCTATCGGCAGAAGCGTGCCCTTGAGAGCCTTATGAGGATCATCGGTCGGATTCCCCTCAGCATCCAATGCCCACGTCTCGGGAATCGGCTCATTCAGCCGCGCTGCCTTTCGGATCTTTCCGCGGGCCACATGACTGGTGGACATGTCCAGTACAATGGGAAAATCCCGTCCTCCAGGCGCAGCTGCTGAAAGCGGATTCGTGCCGAAAAACGGCTCAGCCCCTCCCCAGGGCGCCATCGAAGCGGCGCTGTTCGAAAGGCAGACCCCCACCATACCGTTTTCAGCCGCCATAAGACTGTAGTGCGCCAGCAATCCGATGTGGTTAGTATTTCTCACAAGCGCACATCCGATCCCGAACTGCCGAGCTTTATCAATCGCAGCGGTCATGGCCCTGTGCGCAGCCACCTGTCCGATTCCGTTTCCTCCGTCCAGGTGAACCACTGCTCCTTCATTTAATATCACCTCAACAACGGTGGGAACAGCAACAAGCCCATCGGCAATTCGCTGAAGAAGCATGGGAAGAAAATAAATACCATGAGTAGAAACACCCTTCATGTCAGCTTCAGCCATTACCTCTGCGACCGTGCCGGCATCCCGGCTGGAGACACCTTCTGAACAAAGAAGCGCACGAATAACCTCTCTCAAGTTTTCAGCATCTACTTTCATACTACTCCTCAACCAGACCGAGACTGGCAAACACCCGGTCAAGTTTGTTCAGGATGACACCAGGAATTCCCTTATTCAGCTGCTCAGCCTTGTCCTGTTCAGCCTGTACCCGTTTTTCAGCTGCTTCAAGCACCTCTGTAAGCCGCTCCCTAGCAACTATGACAATACCGTCATCATCACCAAGCACCAGATCCCCCGGGCGAACCAGTACATCTGCGAACAGAATCGGGTGGTTTATCCTGCCGAGCATAGCCTTGGTTGTCCCCCGCATGCAGACGACCCGGGAAAAGATGGGAAACCCCATCTCGATGATCTCCTCACTGTCGCGGATCCCCCCGTCAATAGCCAGGCCGGCGATTCCTCTTGCCTGGGCTGACCCAGCCATAAGGCCTCCAAAATACCCGGCATTCCAATACCCCCCAGTCTCGGCGACTATGACATCACCGGGCTGAGCAATCTGTATCGCCTTGTGAAGCATGAGGTTGTCGTTAGGATGACAGCTGACTGTGAGCGCCGGTCCAAGCAGACGCATTCCCTTCGCTATAGCCTTCACCGCAGGATGTACAGAACCTGTTCGACCCGAAGCCTCATACACGGTTGCAGCCGCTTGTCCCCGATACGCTTCAACCAACTCCTTATCAGGCCTGTCAAAATCTTTGTAGACATGTACCATTT
Organism: uncultured Spirochaetales bacterium; assembly: GCA_964433385.1. Taxonomy (GTDB): domain Bacteria; phylum Spirochaetota; class Spirochaetia; order JABMQR01; family JABMQR01; genus M55B182. Next base: position 6,644 of record CAYSRK010000264.1, on the reverse strand, counting down.
CAACCTCCCCAACCCGTTTGTAAAATCAGCGTGCACGCCTGATATTATAATAATAATATAATCAAAATATACCATTGTCAACACAGAAAAATCCCTACCCGCTCATCCGGTTCAAACTGCTCTGTGCAGCGGCAGTTGTGTACGAACCGATGATGCGGTATAGTCTTTTTATCGGAGGGGAGCTCTATGCCTGGAAACATTGTGGTAATAAACGGTCCCAATTTGAACATGCTCGGTAAACGCGAGATAGGCATCTACGGCGGAAAAACTCTCGATGATATCTGCAGTGAGGTTTCTGATGAGGCGGCCGAGCTTGGGGTCAGAATAGACTTTTTCCAGTCAAACAGCGAAGGGAAATTGGTAACAAGAATTCACCAATGCAAGGGTACGGCTGACGGCATCATAATTAATGCCGGTGCATACACCCACTACTCTATAGCGCTGCGCGATGCCATTGCCGCCGCCCAGGTTCCTGCTGTTGAAGTTCACATTTCAAATATCTACAAACGGGAGCAATTCCGCCATGTATCAATGATCGGGGCAGTCTGCACCGGCCAGATCTGCGGACTCGGCTCTCTCGGCTACATTCTGGCACTGCGGGCTCTGCTGGAACCGGATTCCGGTTCCTGGTATCAATAGGGAGGAAGAAATGACACAGAAATTCCTAATCATTTCAGGCCCGAACCTCAACCTGCTCGGCACAAGGAAGACTTCCATATACGGTCGAGGAACTCTGGAGGATATCCATGCGGCTGTGAACAGACGGGCAGCAGAGCTGGGAGTTGAGGCGACCTGTGTCCAGTCAAATGACGAGGGTGAGATCATAGCTTATCTTCAGGAGGCAACGTATACATATCAGGGAGTTGTCATAAACGCGGGGGCTCTGGCACACTACAGCTATGCACTGAGAAGCGCGGTCGGTTCCATGCTCCTTCCCTGTATCGAAGTCTATATCTCCAATGTGCACGCAAGAGAGGAGTTCCGTCATACTTCGGTGATCGCACCGGTCTGCATGGGTGTTATCAGCGGATTCGGGCAGACAAGTTACGTGCTTGCCCTCGAAGCGCTGGCCCATCTTGCACATTGATCGGGGGCAGCAATGAACACACGATGGGGTAAGACAGTCACAGATTTTTCTGATCTTTCAGTTACCGCAGCGGAGGGATTCGACTGGATCTGCGTTTCTCAGAAGGAAATTACCGGGCTCGATGAATCCTTTTTCAAGAGCGTCGCTGCAGCGCAGATGCAGCACTCGCTCCCCTTTGCTTGCTGTTTTCTTGATTTCCCAGGCAAAGTCAGGGTGACAGGCAGGGGATTCAATGAATACATCTGGCTTGACTACTATAAAAAGGCGATAATTCGGCTGTCCAAGCTCGGATGCAGAGCCCTTAACTGGAATGACGGCTCAGCCCGCATGCTTCCCGAAGAGGGTGAGGTATCCTGGGCAAAAGAGCAGGTTATGCAGTTTCTCTTCCTGCTCAGCGGAATTGCCGAGAAATACGACATACAGGTCCTCATCGAACCCCTGAGAGAGAACCGTACGAATTTTCTTACCACCATAGAAGAAACCGTGCAGTTTATCCGCTCCATCGGCACTGATAACATCGGCCTTTCGTTAACCGACAGCCAAACCGAAGAGGAACCTCAGCTCGCGTCTGTTCTGCAGCGCTGCAGGGATGAGATAAGACTGGTCTCCATAACCCGCAATTCCTGCAAGACAGGGGAGCATGCTCAAGTTTCAAACTTCATTTCCGCTCTTCGCTCAATTACGTACACAGGACCGGTGCTCCTCCCGCCTGATACCGATGCTGAGGGTCTGCTCAGGTGTAAACAGCTGTTTGCCTGACCGGCGCAGCTGTCGGGTCAATCAGCCTTCTCCAGCTTCCTGCCCCTCACTGATTCCCCCTGCATAGAGCCTACGAAACAGAAGCGCATAGATGATATAGAGAACAGCAGCAGCGGAGGCGATTGCGAGAAAGGCGGTATCGAGGGAGAACCTCTCACCGGTCCAGCCGATAACAGGAAAGAGAATGATCATGAAAAGACTGAAGGTCATGCTCTGAAACGAGAGGATCGTAGCCCTGCTGCGGCTGGGGATGAGACGATTGATATAATCGCTTACCGCCGTGATAAGCACACCCTCAACCACCCCGGTCAGAGCGTAGAAGAACGCCTTGTACGGGGTCAGCGCTATACCCCAGAGACAGATAAGCAGCAGAGGCGGCATCAGGGTGAGTACGCCCCGCTCCCCGATCCGCCTCTGGACGGCGGCAGTCTTGTACCCTGCTATTCCGCAGACCAGAGAGCTTGCCGCGAGCGCAGAACCCACGTAGAATTCATCCCTGCCGCTGAGCTTCCAGTAGTTCTGCAGGTAGAAAAACAGCGAAGTGATGAACGTGAGAAGAAGCTCGGAGAACATGATGAGAAAGGCAATCTTCGGCCTCCCCCGTACTATCCGTATGCTGTCTGACAGCTGTGACCTGATTGAGGCGAGAACCCGCAGCCGCACCGCGGCACGCGGATGGACGCCGCCTTCTTGTTTCTGCCCCTCATCCGGTTCGATAAACAGCAGTGCTGTCAAGGCCGAGAGAGCTGCCAGCGCCATGGATATGGCGAACACCAGGGGGTAACTGCGGACCGCAAGGTACCCTCCGGCTGTCAGGGAGACAATCATGGCCAGCTGATAGATCAGCTCTTTTGTACCTGCCGCGCTCAGGTAGGAATCTTTTCTCCCGTCAAGCAGCAGGGAATCATAGATCAGCGCATCCCCGGCTCCCGATTCAAGGTTGTAGCCGAGGGCGCAGGCTGCAAAACCTGCAAGCTGAAAGGAAAACTGCCGGGCGTAGAACATGAAGAACAGGCTTGCCAGAAAGAAAACCCGACCGGCTATGCGGCTCGCCTTTCTTCCCCAGAGGTCTGCCACCGCCCCGGTCGGCACTTCCATGATGAATGAAGTGATGTGAAACACGCTCTCGAGAACCCCGAGCTGCAGCAGGGAAAAACCCCGGGAAGCCAGGTAGATCATCCACAACCCCCGGGTGAGATCAAGATTGCAGATCGCGGTAAAGATATAGTGAACTGTTATATTGCGCCGGTATCTCCCCACCCCTGTCCTTCCCGTCTGCTGAAGACTGCAGCATCTGTTCAGGACTATACCACGGGCGCACCCCCATGGGGAGTCCGTCACTGCCGAAAATCAGGCGGGTACGGGTATCAGATCGCTGTATTGGGCGGTAATAAAAGGAATATGCGGGAGAAGGGGGGGCTACAGGTACTTCACCAGAGTCAAAGAAAGCCCGACGACTGCCGCAACGACGCCGAAGTAGGTGACGAACCAGGTTACGTTATTCATAGTACACTCTCCTTATAGAATTGATTGCTGAACGCACCTGATATATACTGGAAATAAAAATAAAAATCAAGTGATTTCATCAATAATTTTTTATTATCCTTGTGTTATCATTAATATTTTTTACTTTTTTTGCGTATATGATAAACTTTTTAAAATCCTTATCATAGAAGCTATAGAGCGCTGTTTTGTCATCTCTCAGCTGAAAGCGCAGGATTTTCTCCCTTGCGGAGCGGATTATTTTCAGTATACTGAACGTGTACGCTTATCTAGCGCCCGCTGCAGAAACAGGAATCGCAGCTGCAGCTGTACGAGGATGCATGCGAAACGAAGCTGAACGGAATACATGGGTACTGTCAGTCTCATCGCTCATCCTCCTCACTCTCCTGACCTTCCTCTCCCTCAGAAGCGGGGGAGAGATTCTGGAAGTTTCACAGGGGCGGGCCTACTGGCCGGAACAGAGCTCCCCGCAGAAAATCTACCACCTCGACGGAGAGTGGCTCTTGCGCCGCGGCTCCCCGCCTGAGGAAACCCTGCAGGCTGTTCCCGCATCGGCCTGGAGGAGAGGAACCGGCCGTTATACCCTGCAGCTCCGCATCCCGGCAGAACAGGAGGGGAAGGAGCTGGAACTGTTCATCAGGAATGCCGGCTCCAGCTACAGGATCGCGATAAACGGAAAACCGATCGGCTCATCAGGAACCTACGGGGAGACGCCGGAAACAGCTGTCGCAAGCGCAGAACCGATGGCCTTTACCTTTCTTCCCCGATCAGGGTGGAATACGATAACCATTGACGTAAGCAACTTCGTCCACCCCCGGGGCGGCCTCTGGGAGAGGGTGAGCATATCGGAAGCAGGTACCCTCACCACAGCCTACAGCCGCAGCCTCGCAGTACAGCTGCTGCTCTTCGGGAATCTGCTCTTTATCGGCGTATTTCACAGCATCATGGCCCTCATGTACGGAAGGAGAAGCTACTTCATCTATTTTGCCGTCGGAGTCATCTGCGCCGCCTTCGGCAATATCGTGCGCAACTCCTTCTCCATCTACCTGCTGCTGCCGAATATTGACTACATCCTGGTGAAAAAAAGCCAGTTCATACTCTATTATCTGGCAGCGGCCTTCTTTGTTCGAGCCTGGGGATACGGTCTGCAGAACCGCAAAATGTCGGCAGCATCACAGATATTCTTCTCCCTCTCCCTGGTCTTAACCCTGCTGACGCTGTTTCTGCCTCTATCAGCTGTCTACTATATTGCTGCCCCCTTCTATCCCACGCTCCTACTCATGTTTTTCCTCATGTATTTCCACCGGCTCCGCCAGATCATACGCTTCTCAAGCAGAACAGCTCTGCTTTGGGGACTGCCCCGGCTCATCGGCGACTTCCTGATCCTCTTCGCCGCCGCCCACGATTCGCTCGATATCCTCATCGGGAGCTACTCCACCCAGCTGATACCTCTCGCCATCTACGTCTACGCAGTCCTCTACACTATGGTGCTCGCTGGAAACTTCATCAAGGCGCTCAAACGCAAAGAGACTGCCAAGGAGGAGATCATCAACGCCGCAGACCAGGAGCGGGAACGGCTGAAGAGCGAACTCCATGATCACCTCGGACAGCTGACCCTCGGCATCGAGTATCTTGCCGCCGCCGCAATCCGGGAAAAACCGGGCGAGAAGACGCTGGTGAAAATCCGTGATTCAGCTGTAGAAATCCGCCGGGAACTCTACAGAATTATTGACGGCCTTGTTCCGAGGCGGCTTGAGGAGGTCGGTTTGGAACAGGCTGTCCGTGAAATGGCAGAGGAGACTCGTCGTACCTATGTCATCGATGTAAGCGAGCACGTTGACCTGCGCGGAAGCCGCAGGAGCAGCATCGTTGACCACCAGATCTACAGTATCGTCAAGGAGTCCATCTCGAACGCGCTGCAGCATGCAGCCCCGGTTCGACTGCAGATAGCGGTGACCAGGGCACACGGAAACATAAAAGCTGTTATCCGCAACGACGGCGTATCAGTCCGCCATGCGATCCGAAGCCGGGTCAAAGGCCACGGCCTTGATATTATGCGCTACCGCACCACCAGTCTCGGAGGAACCTTTCAGGCCGGAGTTGAAGAGGCTGAATGGTTCACCGTCACCGCGGAAATACCCGAGGAACAGCAATGATCAGAACAGCAGTCGCTGATGACCACAATCTCATTCGGGACGGCATTAAGGCGCTTGCCGCTCTTGACCCGGAAGTGGACATCATCTGGGATACGGGTAATGTCGAGGAACTCTACCGCCTCATGGATGAGGATCCTCCCGATATCCTGATACTCGACATCACCATGGACACATACGATGCAGGCCTGGAAATTCTCGGCGGGCTGCACAGCCGGGGCAGCACGGCCTACGTTCTGATACTCTCCATGCACCGTACCCTGCCCTTCATTCAGAAGGCAATCAGCGCCGGGGCTAAGGGGTACCTGACGAAATCGGATGCCTCGGACCATCTCTTATCGGCCATCCGCTCGGTAGCCAGGGGATGTTTCTACCTCTCCCCCCAGGCCGCTGAGCTCACCTTGAACCGCCAGCCCGGACGCTCCGAGAAACTGACAAAGCGGGAACGTGAGGTGCTCTACCTCTACAGCTGCGGCTGGAGTACCGCAGAAATAGCGGCTGAGACCGGAATTAGGCCGAGCACGGTGAGCACCCACATAGAGAATATAAAAATTAAGCTAGGCTTCACGAAGAGCAGCGAACTCAAGCGGGCAGCACTTCAGTGGCTGCTGGAAAAGCATATCTGAGAGACCGGGTACCCGTTTGCTTTCAGCAGCACAGCCTCTGACATTCCGGGCAGTAGTGGGAAACCCGTTGGGAAAGCACGATCCGTTCGATCTGCACCCTACCAGCGGGGGTGCAGCGCTGACAGCTCTCACCCGCTCTTCCGTAAACCTGGAGGAACTCTCCGTAACGGCCCGGCTGACCGGAGGAGAGAAAATTGCCCTCTCCGCCTCCCAATGAGGTTCCCCGGTACTCGACTGCCCTGGTCAGCACCCTCCTGACTGCGGAAAAAAGCCTGTCGGTATCCTCCCGGGTCAGACAGGAGCTGCGGCTTGCCGGGTGCAGACCGGCAGCAAACAGACTCTCATCCGCATAGATGTTGCCCAGCCCGGCCACAGCCCGCTGATCGAGAAGCAGGGCCTTGAGAATACGGGAACGGCTGGTGATGCGGTGGTGAAACTCAGCCGGCTCCAGACCTTCATCGAGCAGATCCGGCCCGAGTCCTTCAGTGATCCGGGAGAGGCTGCTGCAGAGCACCA
>CAYSRK010000263.1:0-3664 GCA_964433385.1 uncultured Spirochaetales bacterium | reverse complement strand
AAGCCATTTTCTGTGAAAAACCGATAGCATTTGACACCGCCCTGATTGTTGAAACGCTTAAGGTCGTCAAAGAAGCAGGAGTCAAGCTGCAGGTCGGCTTCAACCGACGCTTTGATCCCAACTTTGCCAGGGTCAAGGAGTCAGCCCTCAAGGGAGATGTCGGGGACATCCACATGGTAAGAATCACCAGCCGCGACCCCTCCCCGCCGCCGATTGAGTACGTGAAACGCTCAGGCGGTCTCTACTTCGATATGACAATCCATGACTTTGACATGGCCCGCTTTCTCTCCGGCAGTGAAGTCGCAGAGGTCTACGCCAACGGAACCGTGCTTGTCGATAAGAAGATCGGCGAAGCCGGGGATATCGATACGGCAGCTATCAACCTCGTATTTGAGAACGGGGCTCTCGGGTTTATCGAAAACAGCCGTCAGGCTGTGTACGGGTACGACCAGAGAATCGAGGTCTTTGGGTCCAAGGGCATGGCTGAGGCATCCAATGTGCAGACAAATACCGTAAGCGTCTGGACCGATACGAAGATCAGCCAGGACCTGCCGCCCTTCTTCTTCCTTGAGCGCTATACTGACGCCTACATCAATGAGCTCAGCCACTTCGTGAAAGCTATTCAGGAGGGCACTGAGCCTGCGGTTACCGGATACGACGGACTTGAGCCAGTCTACATCGCTCAGGCCTGCATGATCTCCATGAAGGAGAAGCGGCCCGTCAAACTCAGTGAGGTGCGGCTTTAGCTTTTCTGGGCGTTCAGCAGCAGGTGAGAATAAACCCGGCAGTCTACTGCCGGGTTTTCTATTCAGTACTCGATTATCCTGGAGAAGTGCTGGTTCAGGGCATAGCTCGACCCGCCGAGTATGGCCCCCTCGTCATCAAATTCGGAGTAGCGGATATCCATACGCTTCTCCATCCGCAGGAGGCTCTGCTGCTCAGTCTTCTCCTGCAGACGCCGGAGGAAGTAGGGGCCGGCGTTACGGTAGTCCCCCGACAGTATGAAGATCTCGGAGTTGAAGACCAGGTTGATATTTGCAATAGCCACGGCGAACCATTCCACTACCCCGTCAATAAGCAGACAGGCAAGCTTGTCTCCTGCATTTGAGGCGCTGAATATGTTCTTCAGGGTGACAGCTCCCGCTTCCGGGGCGTAGAGTACGGAATCCGGGAACTCACTCTTGAGAGTCTCAGCCCGCCGTATCATCCGCTGAGGAGAGATCAGCTGCTCAAAGCAGCCTCTTCCGCCGCAATGACACACCTCGGCATCATTCGGATCAAGCCGCATATGGCCCACTTCTCCAGTGAGATACCGGGGACCCCGTTTCAGCACCCCCTCGGCTATGATGCCTGCCCCGAGGCCGTCAAAACCTGCGGTGATGACGATGATGTTGTTCTTATCCTTTGCGCACCCCAATGTTTTTTCAGCAAACGCTATGTAGCGGTTATAGTTGTCGATGTAGAAGGGTGCCTTCAGCTCAACCTGCTGTTCGATAAGCTTTCTGAACGGAGCGTGCTGCTCCCAGGAGTTGAACCGTGAAGCAGTAAAGATGATGCCCTTCCTGGAATCCACCACTCCCGAGGCGGCGATGACGATTCCGAGCAGTTTGGCCTGCCGATCAACGATCGTGCTCGGCTCCTGCCATTTTCTGATGAATTCGGAGATAATCTCAATGATGCGGGAGAGCTGCTCATTCTTTTGAATGAAAATAATCTCCTTGTAGAAAATAACGGCTTTGGCATCAGTCAAAGCACACTGGATGGAAGTTCCAAAGACGCTGATGCTGATCACGTACCCGTATCGCTCATTGAATCTGAACAGGTCCGGTTTCTTTCCGCCCTCCTCGGATGCCTGCGCCTTACCGGAGGGGAGCACCAGGTTCGCACCGATGAAATGATCGATAATCTTCCAGAGCGTCGTCTTGCTCAGATGAATCTGTTCGGCTATCTGCGATATGGTCACTTCCTCGCTGCTGCGAAGCAGTTCGAGAACCATCTGCCTGTTGCTGATCCTCACCGATGCCTGTTTGTGACCGTTCTTTATCTTCTGCAATTCGTACCCCTTCCGGTGCTCTGATTCTCCTGCAACACATACACGGGAGTCTGCCCTATGTTCACTGTATCGTATCCCTGTCCCGGTTTATCAATCTCCTGCCGAAAGTTCAGGATTTTGCACCTTCATCCCTCCGTGAGAGCATATTTATCCGGACACTGTACGAACACGACCGCCGATACTCATCATAGCACAGCATAGCGCGATAGTCAAATTTATTAACTAACCATTCCCTGTTTCAGGTAAATTATATGTATATTAATATACAAAAATTATTTATTTGTTGTTAAGTTAGTTGCATAACTTAGAATCAGCACCACTGATCCGTGTTCATAGGCGGCGTGTCGGTGTTTGTGTGGTATACTCGATTCAAGGGAGGCCTCAAGTGAGTTTTTATTCATCCATATCACAACGGTACGACGAAATTTTTCCTTTTTCACCTGCCCAGCATGCCTTTGTGCTGCACCACCTTCGCAATCCGGTTGAGGCTGACGTGCTGGAAATCGGCTGCGGCACCGGTTCTCTTATTATTGAACTGGCGCAGGTCTGCAGATCTGCAGCAGGAATAGATATCGACGCTCAGATGGCTGCAGCGGCGCAGACCAAGCAGCTGCGGAGAGACCGGAAGGCGCACATTCTTGCAGCCGACATGCGCACCATCTCCGCCTGCTTTCCCGCAGCCTCCTTCGACCTGATACTTTCGTTCGGCAACACCCTCGTCCATCTGAGTTCTCCCGCTGAGATGCTCAAGGTCCTCGTATCGGCGGCGGGACTGCTGAGAGACGGAGGCTGCCTGCTGCTCCAGATCATCAACTATGACCGAATTCTGGATAACGGGATCAGGAGCCTGCCGACAATCGAGAATGAGCGGATCAGGTTCGAGCGGAACTACTCTCTCATCGGAGGAAGCGGGGGGGACACGGGGAGAATCGAATTTACCGCCCGGCTTACGGACAAGACTGAAAAAAAAACCGGGGTACAACAGGTGATGCTGTACCCCTTACGGAAGGCTGAACTCGAAAGTCTGCTCGTCGAGGCAGGATTTTCCCGGCTGCGCTGGTACGGAGGCTTTGACATGGCCCCCCCGGCAAGAGATTCAATTCCCCGGATCGTCGCGGCAGAAAAAATGCGCTGACTCTACCCGCAGTTACAGCGGGATATTTCCATGCTTCTTCCACGGGAGGAAGTCCTGCTTGCCCTGCAGGGTCCTCAGACACTCAACAACCACCTTTCTCGTTTCTGCCGGGTCGATAACTGCATCGATATACCCCTTTTCCGCAGCCCGGTAGGGATGGGAGAACTCCTTCTGGTATTCGGCTTCCTTATCAGCCATGAACTTGGCGACATCCTCCGCGTCCTTTGAGTCCTTGCGGAAGACAATCTCGGCCGCACCCTTGGCGCCCATGACGGCTATTTCTGCCTCCGGCCAGGCAAACACGTAGTCAGCCCGCAGGTGGCGGCTGTTCATGACGATATAGGCTCCGCCATAGGCTTTGCGCAGGATTACGGTAATCTTCGGGACTACCGCTTCGGCAAAGGCGTACAGCAGTTTCGCCCCGTTACGGATAATGCCGCCGTGCTCCTGGTGTGTGCCGGGCATAAACCCCGGCA
>CAYSRK010000262.1:0-14711 GCA_964433385.1 uncultured Spirochaetales bacterium | reverse complement strand
GCATCAGGGTACCGGAAGCGCAGCCGCCGGCAATGACCATGCCGATTCCGAACATAAACGCCCCGATAACCGTAGCAAAGCTTACCGGAACCACATATCCCTGTCCGGGAATGGGAGCCCCGCGCAGGAACGCGCCGTATTTAATAGCCCAGAAACCCAGGGTGGTCACGGCAAAAGCCACCAGCACCGCCCGGGTGATCGTCGTGCTGCCTGTAAGGGCGGGATCACGCATCGAAGCGGTAAAACAGAACCGCGAGCGCTGAAGCACGAAACCGAATACGGCTCCGGTCAACCAGAGTATCGCAAGGAGCTGCGATACCGTCGATGCAATAATGCCGACCGCGGCAATAACCGCAAAGATTCCGACGGCATAAGGAATCTGACTCTTTTTGGGCTTTCTCGACCGGGACCGGGAAGATTCGCTTCTCTGTACGCCGGAACCGCTTCGCTGTATCTCACCCATAGGATGTTACCCCCTTCATGTATTGTGGTAAGTATCAGTGTACCTTCAGCAGCCCTGTTGCAGGCCCCTCAGGTTGTTTCGATAAAATTCTATATAATTATTACATTTTTATCAATATTTCCGTACCTGTTTTAAAAATATTTTTTTATTTTCATAAATTTACTAATTACTTTTATAATAGAAATATATTAAATTTTCTTTTAATTTGTTGTTAGCATAAGCTGAAAAAGTTCAGCCATTCCCCCGATTTTAAGTGCAGTTACATATTAACAGTTTATTTATTATTAAACTGTTAAGCACCGTTCTGCTTCCGCTCTTTTTTTACTTATTTCCACCTCACTGTTCACCATAACGGGCGGGAAATTCTCAGCAGATGCAGTGAAGCTGCTGTACGGAGGCTGCTTCAGTCTCCGCAGTCTCCACTTCCTTTAGTGCGGATCTATATGCTACTATAACCCGGGCTGAGTGCCCTGATCTGCAAGGATGTGCTGCAGGAGCCGCGCTATGATACAGATGTACGAAGTTATCCTCAACCCTGCAGCCGGCAAGGGCAAAGCCCGCGGCGAGATACCTGCTATCCGCAGTTTTCTCGAACGAAGCGCGCTGACCTACCGGCTGCATCTAACCGAAAAGCCGGGAGATGCAGCTTCGATAGCAGCTTCTCTCGAGTATAACCGCGATACAGCGGTTATCGCCGCAGGAGGGGACGGGACCTGCAACGAGGTCGTCAACGGACTGCTGAGCAGACCCCCGTCGGGGGAAGGACAGAAGGCAGATGTGCCGCTTTTCGGGGTCCTCCCCATCGGACGCGGCAACGACTTCTCCTACGGGGCCGGACTGCCGTCTTCATTACCGGATGCACTGGAGCTTCTGCTTCAGCCGAAGGTTTCCTTCATAGACGCGGGGTATCTGAGGGGGGGCGATTTCCCCGACGGACGGTACTTTGTCAACGGCGTGGGCGTCGGATTTGATGCGATAGTCGGGTTTGCAGCTGCAAAGATGCGGATGTTTCACGGTGCGGCCGGTTACCTGATCGCGGCTGTGAGAACGCTTATCGCCTACCCCGAACCGCCCCGGCTTGAAATCGTCTTCAACGGCTCAGCCGTAGAGAGACAGCCGGCACTTGTTTCGATAATGAACGGCCGGAGAATGGGCGGTTCCTTCTATATGGCCCCGACAGCCCTGATAAACGACGGTCTGCTCGACATCTGCATGACCGATCATGGTCCCCGGGGCAGGCTGCTTAGAAGCATGTACCACTACAGCCGGGGAACGCAGGCCTCCCTGCCGAATACCGTCACGGCGGAAACCGAAGGCATCACGCTCAAGGCCTTAGCGGGGGGCATGGCTGTCCATGCTGACGGCGAAACCATCTGCACCTCCGGCACGAACCTCGAAATTTCCTGCCGCAGGTCAGTACTGCTGCTTCTCGGCGGAAAAGGAGAACCGGTATGACTCTGACAGCAAAGATTCTGACTGCGTTGGTCAGGGCGCTTATTGCGATGACCTGCAAAGTGGACGACCGGGAGCTGCACCTGGTCCCGAAGGAGGGACCGCTGGTAGTGCTCTTCAACCACATCAACTTTCTCGAGGCGCCGCTTATCCGCACGAAGCTCATAAAGCGGGATGTCTACGCCCTCACAAAGCAGGAGACATGGAAAAACCCGATATTCCGCATTCTTGCCGACAGCTGGGGCGGCATCCCGATAGACCGCAGCAACCCGGCCGTCTCATCGATGAGGAACGCTGAACTCGTGCTCAAGGAACAGAAGGTGCTCTTCGTCGCGCCTGAGGGAACCCGCTCCGGAAACGGTCAGCTCGGACGCGGCAACCCCGGCCTCACCAGCCTCGCTCTCCGAACGAAAAGCACCGTTGTGCCTCTGGCTCACTACGGGGGAGAGAATTTCTGGCCGAACCTGAAACGGCTGAAACGGACCCCGATCACCTTCCGTATCGGTCCTCTTATTACGATAGATGCTCCGCACCCGGTAACGAAACAGGCCAGGCTCGACATCACTGACCAGCTTATGTATGAACTCGCCGCCCTGCTGCCGCAGCAGTACCGGGGCGAATATGCCGAACAGCGGCAGTTCGAGCGGGACTACCTGATCAGACAGGAGCAGAACGCCTCACTGTCCCATTGAAACCCAGCTGCCGCTGCGGGCCGAGGAGAAGACCGCCTCGATCACCTTCAGGTTCTTTTCCGCATTGTCGAGTGAACCGGCATAGGCTTCACCGGTAAGCACCGCCCGTGAAAAGGCATCAACCTCCCGGGTATACTGGTTCTCGGGGGCGAAAGACTCAGCGATCTTCGAAGTTTCAAAGAGGTCCCCGGAGTTGACCCGGATCGACATCGACCTGAACGGCGGCGTGTTGTAGGGAATCTGCACCTCGATCATCTTCTCCGTCCCAAAGAACTGGAAGGTCTGGTAGGATACCATCTGAGTGGAGACGGTAAACGAAACCGGCCCTGAAGGGTACTCAAGCACCACCGAGGCAAGGCGGTCGACTCCGAACCGGGGGTCGTGCTGCATGTAGGCTCCTACGCGCAGCGGTTCTTCCCCGAGCACATACCGGGATATGACGATTGGATAGCAGCCGATGTCGTACATCCCCCCGCCGCCGTACTCGACTCTGTTGCGAATGTTGTTCTCATCGTCCTGATAGAAGCTGAAGATGCTTGAGGCTGTAACGAATCTTCCGAGGGAACCGCTGCGGACGATCTCCCGTACCCGGTCCCATCTTCTCTGGTAGAGCACCATGAATCCCTCGCCGATAAGCTTTCCGGTCTGGTCCTGCAGCCCCCTGAGATGCTCTATCTCCCCGGAGTTCAGGACGATCGGCTTCTCGCAGAGCACGTGTTTTCCCGCGCGCACGCTCTTCTCGATCCAGGGTAAGTGAAGATGGTTGGGAAGCGGGATATAGACAACTTCAATCTCGGGATCTTCAAGAAGCTCCTCGTATGAACCGTAGGCTTTCGGAATCTGCAGCTGCTGCGCAATTTCCTGTGCTCTCGCAGGGTTGCGGGAGGCAACCGCCTCAACGTGCGTGTACTCTCCCGCCTGCATTGCCGGGATAACCTTCTCTACTCCGATAGCGGCGGTGCTCAGCACCCCCCATTTCACACTCTCTTTCATTTTTGCCACAGCCTTCCTCCTTATGCTGCTGCCCTATAAGCTCAGGTCACTGCCCCTGAATAATCATCGTACGGTCGTACGCTTCTGCAGCTTGAGCCGGCTTTTCGGGCACAAGCTTCCAGCTGCCGTCCACTGTCGGGCTCCAGTTTCCCATATAGGAGAAGAGCCTGATCGCGTAGAGCCTCATGTCCTGGAGGGTCGCGAAGAGAATCCTGTCGTGCAGCTCCTCAGCGGGAATGCCGGCCCCCTCGGTCATGTGTCCGCCTCCGCCGCTTCCCCGAAACGAGGTAACTGCTGCCAGATAGGTTCTGTCCGGATCGAAGGCTCTGTTTCTGCTGCCGACCCCTGTTATGGTTATCCGGTCGCCCGGCTCTTTTCCCAGGTCTGCCTGGTAGGTGATCCCTGATGCGCTGTCATAGAGGTGTACCGGAATCTGCTCGAGAGCGACCTGTCCTTCTGTCTCATCGAGATAGCGCAGCAAGTGCTCCTCTTCGAGACCCTCGAGACGGGAAAACCACAAACCGTAGGAGTACTCAAGATAGGCATCGATCTCCCTTCCCGTCATCTCCACGGCGTAGAGCTGGTACTCATCGGGAAAGATGCGGAACATATCGCGTACCTGGACTGCTCCGGCATCCGCCCCCGCCAACGCGGAGGCAGGGGCGCCCAAGGCAATATCGGCGCCGGTCAGATCGAGCTGGAGCTGGTGGATAAAATCCATATAGGCGGAATCGCCCCAGAGGGTCTCCTGGGCATCAAGGGGAGCATCAAGCGTTCCGATAGGCTGGGAAACATAGCTCTCAACCTCCGCCTTCGCCTCCTCGTAGAGAGCAAGCACCTGCGGATCTGCCGCATAGTCGGCTGTCTGGACAATCTCCGTATCCACGTTGACTGCTGCATACCGCTGTTCGGGACTCTCTCTGATAAACGTTATCTCAGCTACTGCCGCTGATCGGCTGCCGGCCTCTCCTCCGGCTATCCATACCTGTCTTCCCTCGGGATCAACAGCTGTCTGCAGCACTGCTCTGCCGCTGTTTCCGTAGAAAAGCAGATCAAATCCGGCTGCCGACCGCACCAGCTCCCGGGCGGTCACCACATCCGGTCCGATGCTTTCATCGGCCTGGTAGAGTCCTATTATGATATCGGGGTCATGCTCCTGCCTGATCCGTTCAAGCCACAGTGCGGCTGATTCTGCCGGGTCGGTAAAGGAAAACCCGTCGAGCACGTCATCGGGCAGCCAGGCCGCGCTTGCGCGGTCAACAAGGCCGAGGACCGCCGTCTTAATCCCCGCCCGTTCCACAATGATATAGGGGTCAAAGTAGGGTTCTCCGGTTTGGCTGTCGACAGCATTGGCTGCCAGCCAGGGGAAGCCTGATTCCCGCCGCACTTTCTCATAGACTCCGGGACCGGTGACCAGGTCGCGGACTCCGGCTACAGCGGCCGCATATCCCATAGCGTTCATTGCCCCGGCGGCGATATGTTCGCTGTCAGTCTTGATATTGCTGTAGTAGTAGACCAGGGGCTGTCCCTGCAGCATGTTGCCGGTATCGAGGAGAATGAGCCGCTCCTTCGGGTAGGAACTGCGGTTCAGGTAGGAATAGATCTGGGCCAGGGAGGCGTCAGTCTCCTCCCCCTCAATGAAATCGTAGGGAAGGAGCCTTCCGCGGATATCGGATGTCACGGCAACTGCGAGCGTTATCTCTTTCGCCGGGTCCTCTTCTGGAGCTGGGACTAATTCCGGTTCGGCTTCAGCTTCTTCCCGGGGTTTCTCCTCAAGATCCGGTTCCCCGGCGGGTTCCTGGTCTGTCTCAGCCGGCTGGATTTCTTGAACCGGTTCCGGCTCATCCTCCTGCACTGCCTCATCAGATTCCTCGACCGCCTCCGGCTCAACGGCTTCCTGAGCGGGAACCGAAGGCATGTCTTCTGCCTCAGCAGGGGTATCTGCATCACGCTCAAGCAGCGTCTGGGGTGCTGAGGTTGCGCATCCGGCAAGATAGGCGAGTATCAGCAGTACGGCGACTGCCGGCAGGGTACGGCTCTTCATAATCTCCTCCCGTTACGGACTCTTACTATACCATAACACGGACCGGGGGATTTTTTTACACCAGGACCGGTGTTTTTCGGTTCTTATGTGCAGAGGCGTCACGCAGGCAGCCGAACAAAATGCGGCTGCCACAACGTAACAGCCGCATTCATAAAAAAAGATGAGTAATGAGTAAATTGTTCCTGACAGCAGCCGTGGATGGAGAACCGCTGTCGAACCAACTACCGGTATAGTATACTACAACCGGATGAAAAAAAATACCTCTTAAGTATGAGAACTTTTTTCTGTGCAGTAATATGGATGATGCAAGGCAATTTTTCATTCCGGCATATGCCGGTTTGCCCAGACAAGCTGCGTCAGAACCGCCTCAGCCGGTACTCTGTGTTGCCCTCCCCTACCCCGGCACATTCCTGCTGGACAAATCCCTCTTCTTCGAGCCGTTCGAGACAGAAGCGGATCCGTCCGGCTTCAAACGGCAGCTTTCTCTCCAGCTCTTCGGCACCGATACAGTCCGTCTCGGTCATCAGGGCGAGTATGCTCCCCCTGATGCGGCGGTTTGAGTCTGCAAATGCCGGCTGGCGGGCATAATGGGCGCTGCGGCGGTTGGGGTTGAAGGCAAGCTTTTTAAGAAACACCCCGTAGTCCATAAGGGCGTAGTACCAGCTGGCCGGATCGGCGTAATCCTGTAGCGCCTCAAGAACGGTATAGAGATCCCGGTCGCGCACCTTCTGCGCTTCATGGAAGAAGAAGTAGATAAGCACTCTCCTGATATTGGTCTCAAGATAGAGGGCAGGAATATTCCAGCAGAACAGCTGTACCGCGGCTGCGGTAGCCGGCCCGACCATCGGCAGCTCCAGCAGCTGGTCCCGATTCTCCGGCAGCGTGCCTCCGTAGGTGGTTACGCTGATCGCGGCAATCCGCTTGAGCGCGATCGCCCGGCGGTTGTAGCCCAGGCCTCTCCAGCAGGAGAGCACCTCGGGAAACGGAGCCCGGTCCAGTGCGTGAAAGGTCGGCCACCTGCTGATGAATTCAGTGTACTTCGGCAGCACTCGCTCGGTCTGCGTCTGCTGCAGCATCATCTCGGATAGAAGGATCCGGTAGGGATCATGCGTCTTTCTCCAGGGAAACTGTCGCCCGTAACGGCGGTAGTAATCCAGGACAGCGGATCTGAACTGCTCCCTCTCGTACTCCTCAAGCCCGATTTCACTGCGGCTGTACAGGTCGGCGAAAGGCAGAGGCAGGGAGGGGCCCTCTGCTCCCCTATCCGTTACGCTCACGCTCTTTTCTGACCTTCTCCGCCTTGCGGCTTATCCTGTTCCAGATTCCCGAGAGACCCATGGCCTTCTTCATCAGCGTTACCGTCTCACGGGCTTCGGCTCGCATGCGCAGCGTGCCCTCGTAGATGATCTCATCCACGAGTCCCGAGACCGAGGCATAGCGCTCCCGCTGTTCCCGAATAGGGTCGAGGAATTCGTTCAGCGCCGCACTGAGTTTCTGCTTCACTTCCACGTCGCCGACGCTCCCGCTGCGGTAGCGCTGTTTCAGCTCCTCCACCTCCTCCCTGTCGGGATTGAAGGCATCATGGTAGATGAAAACCGGATTCCCTTCCACGGTTCCCGGAATATCGGAGCGGACGCGGTTCGGGTCAGTGTACATCCCCATAACCTTTTTCTCAACGCTCTTTCGGTCGTCGCTGATATAGATGGCATTGCGCAGTGATTTGGACATCTTTGCGCTCCCGTCAGTTCCCACGAGCGATCCGAAATCGCCGACCATTACATCAGGTACCGGAAAGACATCCCCGTAGAGGTAGTTGAATCGCCGCGCTATCTCGCGGGTGAGTTCTACATGTGATTCGTTGTCCTTGCCGACCGGAACCAGGTTGGCCCGGGGCATGAGAATGTCAGCCGCCTGCAGCACCGGATACCCGAGCAGGCCGAAGGGCATCTCCGTCAGGTGGGCTGATTTCGCCATCTCCTTGAGACTCGGTACCCGCTGCAGGCGGGGAACGGTCACCATCATCTCGAAAATGAGGTTAATCTCGTATATTTCGGGCACCGCCGACTGCAGGTAGATCACCGATTTTTCCGGGCTGATCCCGCAGGCGAGGTAGTCGAGCACCATCGCCCGCACGTTGTCCGCTATCTCATCAATCGCGCTCTTTTCGGGTCTTGTTGTCAGGGTGTGGAGGTCGGCGAGGATGAAGAAGCACTCATACTCCTCCTGCAGCCTGACTCTGTTTTTCAGGGAACCGACGTAATGGCCGAGGTGCAGTTTTCCGGTAGGCCGATCGCCGGTGAGAATCCGTTTTCTATCCATGCCAGCAGTACTCTCTTTTTGTTGAAGCTGATGTTCAGAAGTTAAACCTCAGCCGTGATAGGCTATCTTTTCAGATATCTGCAATAATTTCAAGAAATGATTGGGAAACGGTTGGGCCGAAGACTAGCGGTTCTCCTCCTGAGCAGCAGCTGCAGAGGAACCCTTCCTCCTGTTCTGGACAGTCTCCAGCCTCCTGCTGCGCCGGAGCGACCGTTCCAGATCATACTTTGCGCGTCTGCGCTTGTCCTCCTCGGCGATCTGCTTCCGATAGATTTTCCCGCTGCTGATAAGAATGGCGACCGGTTTCAATCCCTTGGTGTTGGCAAAGAAAATCTGCAGGATTGAGGTGAGCGGCACCGCGAGGAACATGCCCACGATGCCCCAGATGAAGCCCCAGAAGACGAGCGCCACCAGGATGACGAAGGGACTGAGGTTCAGCTGGCTGCCCTGCAGCCGCGGGTCAAGAATATTGCCCATCACCGTCTGGATAAGGGTCATAATGACTGCCACATAGAGAATATTCAGATATTCGGGAAAGAACTGAAGCAGGGCCATCAGAACCGTCATCAAGGTGATGATAACCGATCCGATCGAGGGTATGAAGTTGAATATGAAGGCGAGAACTCCCCAGACGAAGGGAAAATCCAGCCGTGTCGCGATCGCGGCGACAAAGAAAAGGATGCCGGTGATCAGGCTGATGAAGGATTTCAGCACCAGATACCGGGAGGTCTGACGGTTGATCCGCTCGAACATAACCGCCAGCTTCATGCCGTTGCGGTTGGGGAGCGCTGTCCTGAGCTTGGGGATCAGGGACTGACGTTCCAGTAGGAGAAAGAGGACGAATATAAAGACCAGCACGGCTGTCGAAGATATTGAGACGGCTGAATTGGATATGCGTGTCAGGGTATTGATCAGAAGCCCCTGCCAGTCGATTGCCAGCAGCTCGAAGAGCTGCAGATCGGCCTCCAGACCGAGACGCTCCTCCAGCATCGCCTCAATGCCGCCGAAGATGTAGTAGAAGCGGCTTGAGTACTTGGGGAGTCCCTCGATGATGGTATTGACCGAAAGGGAGATGAAGAGGATCATGATGACGAAGATGACAACCAGAAGGAGCATCGCCAGGGTAATCGCGATCAGCCGCGGTACCCTGACCCTCTCCAGCTTGTTGATCATGGGATTGACCAGGAGGAAAAAGAAAAACGAAATGGCCAGCGGCAGCGTGACCGAGCTGCCGACTTTAAGCATGAACCCGATGCCGATAGTAATGAGAACCGCGTAGAGCGCTTTGAGGGTCTTGCTTTCTTCCGCCATGTATCTCACTATAATCCACCTCAATCTTTGAGGCAATAGGTATTTTCTCTGTCCTGCATATGGTTTTATTCAGCTGTTTGTGGTAGAAAAGGGGTATGAGCGATCTACCCTCCACGCACACTGAACAGGTGCAGGTCGTCCTGGTGGAGACCCAGGATGCGGCCAATGTCGGGGCTGTCTGCCGCGCCATGAAGACTATGGGACTCACCCGCCTGGCGATAACCGGGGACAGAAGCTACGATGAGGAGCGGGTCCGGACCCTGGCCCTGCATGCCTTCGATGTTTATGAGCGGGCGCTCCGCTTTCCTGATATCCCGAGCGCTCTGGAGCAGAGCATCCTGAGCGTGGGGGCTACGAGACGCAGGGGCAAGTTTCGCAAGTACTTCTCTCTCACCCCCGAGCAGCTCTCCCGGAAAATCGGCACCTGTGGTGAGGGTACCGTTTCCATAGTCTTCGGTCGTGAGGCTGACGGACTGACCGACGAGGAACTGAACTTGTGCGACATGGCTGTCCACATCCCCTCCTCCCCGGCTTTCCCCAGTCTGAACCTGGCGCAGGCGGTACAGGTCATCACCTACACCCTCTACCGTGCCGGACCGCACACTGCAGGCTACCGGGCGGTCAGCAGGAAGCGGCTTGACGAGGTGACCGGGGTTATTACCCAGGCTTTCGACGACATCAGCTTCTTCAAGCTGCAGGAGCGGGAAGAGGTGCGGCGTTTCTTCCGTGATATCCTCGCCCGCTCGGGCCTGAGCGAGAGCGAGGCGAAACGCCTGGAGAAGATGTTCATTAAAATGGCCGCGGTAAGCCTGCATAAGAACCGCTGAGCAAGGCGAAAGGAGGATCCTCCGATGTACAGCCAGACCCGTACAGTTATTTCCCGGAACCTCGACAAGCTGCTTGAAAGCTATGAGCAGCATAAGGGGACGAACTTTGTCGATGAGCGCCGGCTGCCGGAGGCGGTTGCGGTCAACCAGATTCTCGAAGATCTGCTCGAAATTCTCTTCCCCGGCCACTCCGGCAAGCGGGAGATTACCAGCGAAAATCTCCCCTTTGTTGTGGGGGACATGCTCAGCCAGGTCCGCTGCCTGCTCAAGGAGCAGATTCTCCTCGCCTACCGGCATGAGTGCCAGCTGCAGCAGTGCCGTGAGGAGACGTGTGAAATCCAGTCTGATGCTGCGGTAGATCTGCTGATCAATTCGCTTCCCGCTGTCAGAGAGATCCTGAAGACTGACGTCAGGGCTATCTATGAGGGTGACCCGGCCGCTTCATCGCTCGAGGAGGTAGTTATCAGCTACCCGGGCCTGAAAGCTGTCGCCGTCCACCGGCTCGCCCATGTTCTGTACTCCCACGGTGTTCCGATCATCCCGAGAATGATGAGTGAGATCTCCCACTCAAGAACAGGAATAGACATCCATCCCGGGGCGAGCATCGGGAGCGGGCTGATGATCGACCACGGGACCGGGGTGGTGATCGGGGAGACGACGATTATCGGACAGAATGTGAAGATCTACCAGGGGGTTACCCTCGGGGCCTTGAGTTTTCCCCGAAACGCATGCGGCACACTTATAAGGGGAGAGAAACGACACCCTACGATCGAGGACGATGTCACTATCTACGCCCATGCGACCATTCTCGGCAACGTTACCGTCGGGGCCGGTTCGCTCGTGGGCAGCAACGTGTGGCTCAAGGAGGATGTACCGCCCCGCACGATGGTCCTGTCGGAACAGCCGAAGATGACCTTCCGGACGGTGAAGAAAGGTTCTGATTGACAATCCCTCATGC
Source organism: uncultured Spirochaetales bacterium (assembly GCA_964433385.1). Lineage (GTDB taxonomy): Bacteria > Spirochaetota > Spirochaetia > JABMQR01 > JABMQR01 > M55B182. The sequence goes on along the minus strand of CAYSRK010000262.1, from coordinate 3,652 downwards.
CTCTTCTACAGTACAGCCATGAATACACCCGGTTTTTTCCATCCGATGCCGCGAATCCTCGCTCACCGGGGAGACTCGCAGTTCTTCCCCGAAAATACCATGCCGGCTTTCCTGAGCGCGAGGGATCTGAAAGTCGATGTTATCGAAACTGATGTGCACCTGACGAAGGACGGCGAGCTGGTTATCTGGCATGATGATACGCTCGATCGGCAGACTGATGCCTGCGGTCCGGTGGAGTCCTTCACGCTTGCTCAGCTGCAGGGTGTGGATGCGGGGTTCCGCTTTACCTCTGATGGGGGGAAAACGTTTCCTTTCCGGTCAGCGGGCATAGGGCTTGTTCCGCTTGCCGAGGCGCTTGAAGCCCTGCCGCAGATGCGGTTCAACATTGATCTGAAGACCGGGTCACTGCAGATTGCCGATGCGTTTGCAGCTGTCATCAGAAGCTGCGGGGCTCAGGAGCGTGTCCTCGGGGCAAGCTTCCACGGGCCGGTGCTGCGCCGTCTCCGGAAGCTGCTGCCGCAGATGGCGAGCAGCTATGCGGTAGACGAGGTGCGCCCGCTGCTTCTCCTGCACAAGATCGGTCTTCCCCCTCCTGCCCGCCGGCTCTGCGGCTCGGTTCTGCAGGTTCCCCCGTACTACGGGCGGCTGAAGGTGCTCTCCCCCCGTTTCATACGGCAGTTTCACAGGGCGGGTCAGTTCATTCATGTGTGGACGATCAATGATCGGGATCAGATGCACCGCTTCATAGAGATGGGGGTTGACGGAATATTCACCGACAACCCCCGGCTGCTCGCCGAAGTCTATGCAGAAAGAGGTTCCGGGCTGACCGGCTAGTTCTGCGCCAGCTGCGTTGCGGGGTGGATGCTCTTCGACTCGATTTCTTTGAAGTAGCGGAAGGTCTTCACCTTCAGCTCCAGCGTGGCGCTCTCATCACAGACGATAATGCCGTGTGGATGCATCTGGAGGATGCTTCCGGTCCACATATGGTTTACACTCCCCTCTACCATGTGCTGCAGGGCCGGAGCTTTTGTGAAACCGGTCACCAGGATTATGACCTCCTTCGCGTCCATGACTGTCTGGATTCCCACCGTCAGGGCGGTTTTGGGTACTGCGTCGAGGTCGTTCGCAAAGAAGCGGGAGTTGGCGACAATGGTCTCATAGGTGAGGGTCTTGATCCGCGTCCGCGATCCAAGCGAAGAGCCGGGTTCATTGAAGGCGATGTGCCCGTCTGAGCCGACCCCGCCGAGGAACAGATCGATACCCCCCGCATCGGCGATCTTCTGTTCATACTCCCGGCACTCCCGTTCCAGATCGGCAGCATTCCCGTCGGGTATGTTCACATGCTCCTTTTTGATGTCGACCAGTGAGAACAGGTGTTTCCACATGAAAGTCCGGTAGCTCTCCGGGTGGTCGGCCGGAAGGCCGATGTACTCATCCATGTTGAATGTAATCACATGTTCAAAGGAGAGTATACCGCGTTTGTACAGACGCACCAGTTCCCGGTAGGTACCGATGGGGGTCGATCCGGTCGGCAGTCCCAGGACAAAGGGCTTGTCAGCCGTCGGTTTCGCCTTGCTCACCGCATGTGCGATGTAATTGGCGGTCCATTTGGAAACGTTGTCGTAATCTTTCTCAATAATCAGCCGCATGTACTTCTCCTCATAATTTTTTACTGCGCCAGGCGGGAAATCTGTTCCGCAAGCTCGGCGGCGGTCTTCTTTTTTGCCTCAAGCCGCTCCAGCAGCTCGGTTATGAAAGCGTTCTCCTCGACTACTCCGTTGATAACCCGATACTCCTCATCACGCTCGGCTTCCGTGCCGTTAAGGCCGTAGCCTACCCGGGCTGTCTGCTCGAACTCCTTTTCAGCGTCACGGCAGCGCATGTCATCAAGCTGTTCAACCGCCTGAATCCACCGGTCAAGGAGCAGCAGCATATCATCGGCAGTGAAATCGGCGGCCGGTTTGCCCCAGCGCTGTTCAAGCTGTCCTATTACCCAGGCGAGTTCGTACTGTTCAAACTGGGCATCCAGCTGCGCGAAACGGGAATCAAGGTCTGCTATGGAGCTGACAGCCCCGTTTTCAATATCGGTGATAACCCGCTCAAGCTCCTCTTTGGGAACCACGAGCCCGGCTATGTCGATCCACTCCCCGCTCCCGCTGACCGAGGCGGCTGAGGGAGTGAGCACGGCCCGCAGCTCCTCAAGCGTGCTGAAGGGGCGTGTCCTGAGGAAGTTGACGATGATATTGCCCAGATACCGGTCAACGGCTATTTCATAGAGCTGAATTCCCTTCTCGAGGGCGGAGCGGCGAATCTTCACCCCGTTGTAGTAGTAGTTCTGGGAGGTATGGCCGGACATCAGTCTGATCTCGTGCAGTTTTTCAATGCCGGCTATGACCCTGCGGACTGTGTGGGGGGTCAGCAGATGGTAATTGATGTAGTCGAAGAGCTTGGGAGCCTTGCGCTTGTCCCGTCGCGCCCACTTGCGCGCATCACGTACGGTGCCGATGCTGCGGAGGTTAACCGCCGGGATAAGCAGCGTCTCCCCGTCGTTCTCTATCAGGTAGGAGAAGGGGAAGTCAGTCGTATCGGAGTTGCTGTAGTGGCGGCCCATGATCAGGCTGAAGGCTCCGACTTTCATCGGCCAGAGCATGTAGGAGTCGGAGGCAGTCTTTGAGCCCCGTTCAAGAATCCCCTGGTGGTTAGGTCCGAGCTTGTACATATGGTTGCTCTGGTTGGAGCCGCTTCCCGCATTCAGGAAGGAGACAAGGCACGCTATTAGAAGGGTCGCCTTGTGGTGGGTCACGGTAAAGGGGCCGGCAAAGACCGAGCAGGCTTCTCCGTGGTATCCGCCGCAGTTGGCGAAGAATACGGAGTTTTCCGCAGAGTACTGTTTTGAGAGCTGGGTCGCCTGCCCGACGAAACAGTGGTCCAGAATCGTATTCTCAGAAACGGAACCGCCCTCGCAGAGGATGAAGTCCTTGGCTATGACGTTGATGCCGATATAGGCAGGGTCCTCCCGACAGCTGCGGATTGTGCCGTTGGAAAGTTCCCCGGCACCTTCAATTCTCGCGTAGGAATCGATATTGACATTCCTGATAATCTGGCAGTTGTGGATCCGGACATGGGAACCGATGGTCCCGACGGTATCGCGCCGGGCGGCGGCATACTCGGCAACCAGCTGCCTGAGGTTGGCCACCATCACCTTCCGGTGGCGGTAGAGCGCGATCAGGTATCCGACATGCGATGAGAGGGTATCGTACATCGGTATCTCGCGTCCTCCCCCTTCGTTGATAACCGTCACTTCGACGCCGTTGCCGAATGAGGTCTCTCCGTCGACGGTAAGCATCTCAGTGTTGATGATGACCGTTCCCTCACCGATACGGTAGTTGGCGATGTGGTGGTTGATCTGCTTGATCAGGCAGTTGCTTCCGATGGTCACATTGTGCAGGACCGCGTCGTAGATGCCGGTCGGCAGTTTGACTCCGCTTTCAAGGGTGATGCTTTCTACAAATTCCCCCATCTCGACCGTACCCGAAAAACGCACATTGCGAAATCGTTCCGGGTCGAATCTTCCGGTCACCCGGACAGCATCCCAGTGTTCGGCAAAACAGCCTCTGGCAATGATGAGCTCGATCTCTGTCTGGGTTAACGG
>CAYSRK010000261.1:0-3686 GCA_964433385.1 uncultured Spirochaetales bacterium | reverse complement strand
GGCTGGGAGGCTGAGGCTCAGGCTTCAGCCCTCCTCTCTGGACTCGGGATCCAGGAGGATTTTCACCAGAAGATGATGCGCGATATCGATGAGACGGTTAAGGTTCGGGTTCTGCTTGCCCAGGCGCTCTTCGGTAATCCTGATATTCTCCTCCTTGACGAGCCAACCAACCACCTTGACCTTGAATCGATCAGCTGGCTGGAGGATTTTCTTTCCAGCTTCCAGAATACCGTGATTGTCGTCTCGCACGACCGCCACTTTCTCAACCAGGTATGCACCCATGTTGCCGATATTGATTTCGCCCGGATTCAGCTCTATGTCGGCAACTATGATTTCTGGTATCTCTCAAGCCAGTTGGCCATGCGGCAGCAGCGTGACCAGAAGAAACGGCGGGAGGAGAAGATTGCAGAGCTTAAGGACTTCATCCAGCGCTTCAGCTCTAACGCATCCAAAGCCCGTCAGGCTACCAGCCGGAAAAAACTCATCGACAAACTCACGATCGATGACATCAAACCCTCATCCCGGAAGTTTCCCTACGTCAGCTTCAAACCGGAACGGGAGTGCGGCAATATCATACTGGAAGTCCGGGACTTGACGAAGGAGATCGACGGAGTCAAGGTGCTTGACCGTTATTCGCTTTCGGTCGGCCGAAATGACAAGATTGCGTTCGTGGGACCGAGTCACGTCTCCAAGTCCGCGCTCTTTGAAATTCTCTCCGGCAGGCTGAAAGCCGACTCGGGAAGCTATGAGTGGGGGGTCACTATCAGGCCGGGTTTCTTCAGCAAGGACAACAGTGCTGAATTCGAGACCGATTATTCCATAACCGACTGGCTTAGACAGTACTCCGAAGAGAAGGATGATACCTATATCCGCAGCTTTCTCGGAAGGATGCTCTTCACCGGTGATGAGGCACTGAAAAACACCCGGGTCCTTTCCGGGGGAGAAAAGGTCCGGTGCATGCTCTCCAAGCTGATGCTCTCAGGTTCCAATGTGCTGGTTTTTGATGAGCCGACCAATCACCTTGATCTTGAAGCCATATCGGCGCTGAACGACGGTCTGATTGATTTTACCGGAGTACTGCTCTTCTCCAGTCACGACCATCAGTTTGTTGATTCCATCGCAAACAGAATCATAGAATTCACCCCCAAGGGCGTGATCGACAGGAGAATGCGTTTCGACGACTACCTGATGAATGAGGATGTGCGCAAGCTCCGTGACGAGCACTACGTGGGCCATAAACGGCTGACGATATAACCGTACTGCCGCTCAGTCCTTCACGAACAAGCCCCGACGCATCACGGCAACGGAAGTGCCGTTGCGGAGTTTGGCCGTGAGGTTGGTTTCAGGCGAGCCTATCATGAAATCGACATGGGTCAGCGAAGTATTGCACCCCTCCCGCAGCAGATCCCCTTCTCCTGAGAGCTGCGTATGGTTTTTCAGGCAGGAGGGGTAGCCTGCCCCGAAGGCTGCATGGCAGGAGGCATTCTCATCGTAGAGGATGGAATGGAACGAACAGCCGCTACGGGCCAATGGAGAGCTTTCATCAACGAGAGCGATCTCCCCGAGCCGTCTTGCCCCGGCATCGATACGGAAAAACTCATCGAGTACATCTTCCCCTTTCTCCGCAGACCAGGAGACTGCCTCTCCCCCCCGAATCTCGATTCGGGCTCCGTATACCTGTTTCCCGAGAACTGTAACCGGTCGGGTTGTTGCGAGAACGCCGTCAACCCGGCGAAAATCGGGAACGGTGAAAACCTCTTCCGTGGGAATGTTTGGGAAGAAGAGCCTTCCGTCCCCCAGCTTATCTCCTCCCCCGATCCAAAGCGCCTGGCTGCTCAGACCGATCGTCAGGTCTGTTTCCCCGCCGCTGAAGTGCAGCGAATCGATATCGAGCGAGGTCAGATACTCAGCCCGTTCCTTCAGAAGTCTGCCGAAACTGCGCCATGCTTTCTGGGGATCCTCGGCATCAAGTTTGAGTATCGGTATCAGAATCTTCCAGAGATCCTCGGTAACGGCATCGTCTGAGAGAACCTGTTTCGCCCACTGCGGCCCCGGAGCGCAGACAACGCACCAGGCATGCTCATGCCGCATAAGCGAGGAGTAAAAATCGGCGAGGGTTTTTCTGACTGCTCCCTGCATGGCGGAAAGACGTCGAGCCGGAGCTTCAGACAGGGCATCCCGGTCTTCGGTGTTGTCTATCCGAAGATAAGCCCAGTCCTCCTGCAGGAGGCTTCGATGGGTCTGGGTGATAAAATCCGGGACGTAGGAAACTGCCTGCTCGTCCTGGCATTCGATCCGGGTTTTCGCAAGCATCTGGTCGGCAATGTCGATATGCACGTAGGCCGCACCGTGCCGGTATGCCGCCTCAGCCGCCAGTCGGGCAAACGAATAGGTGTCCGGTCCGCTTTTGATGAACAGACCCTGTCCCTTCCTGATATTGACTCCTACCGTGATAACCAGTTCGGCATACTTTTCAAGCAGATTCATTGCGTTCTCCATGAGTTACTTTCTTGTAAACAGACTTCGGAAAAAAGCAGATAAAGCTCGCAGCAGTCTCCTGAAGAAACCCGGATTGCGGATTTTATCGATTTTGGCGAATCCGTCGGAGAGTTCCGAAGTGGTAAGAGCTCTCCTGTAGAGGTTTTCATCAATCTCCATCTGAATTTTTGCTATCTCAGAGGGAGCGTGTATTACGTGCACTTCAATAGTCGGCCATCCGAGCCGGCGCACTGACTCCAGGCGCCGCTCGCCTGCGATGAGCTCCTTCTTTTCGTTGACGACTATAGGATTCATCAGCCCGTGGGCTTTAATACTTTCCATGAGCTGAGTCAGATCACCGAGGTCTTTTCTGATACGCTTTTTTACCTTTATCTCATCAGTTCTGATCTGCATATAGTCATTCTACGGGACTGCCGGCAGCTTGTTCCGCGCAGCACTGTATGATCAACCCTCCGCTGTACTGATTAAATCCTTATGATCAGTCTACAGTAATTACGGTTTTGTGTAAAACAAAATATCCTCTATCCAGGCCCTTATAAGCGGACCAGTTCCGGGAGCACAATCTGCTTTGTTTGCATTAACTCTCTGAGTACCAGCTCAGCAGCACCTCCGGATGAGGCATATCCAGATTTACCGAATGTAAACCAGCCGTACGTGGTGAGCATTCTTTTCGGATTCCGATCGTTTGCAGGTTGGAGAGGAATAATTGGAAGACAGGGGAAGAAAAACCCGACCTGATAACAGTCGGGCTTATATATCTCTACTTTTTAATAATTTACTGTAGAGCGTCCGACGGGAATCGAACCCGCCTCTTCAGCTTGGAAGGCTGAGGTAATACCACTATACCACAGACGCTTGCTGTCTCTGACGCGAAGACAATTACTATATACCAAATAATTCAGACCGCGTCAAGTGAACAAGTGCAAACATATCCTTTCACTCTGTTTCAGCCGTTTTTCCATCTTTCCATCCCCTCGCTCTGTTACAAGTGCCTGTATTCATGTAGTATGAGCGGGTATGCAGGGATGAGCGTGCATAACGCAGCTTAAGCCCGGAACGAAAACAGAAAGGGAAGGATCACTATGGGATTGAGAGGGGAACTGTTTTCAACGAAGTTCACGACGGACAAGCGCACCTACTTCTTCAACGTGAAGGAGAACAGATACGGCGATGTCTTTCTGAACATA